>CAZFWO010000008.1:0-22832 GCA_964522785.1 uncultured Desulfurellales bacterium | reverse complement strand
TGCAGTGGTCTCATATTTAAACTAATCCCATCCGACTCTATCTATTACTTCCATAACCTCTTTATAGCTTTTGCACATATTGATTTGTTCTTTAAGGTGTTTAACATGGTTAAATCCTTTTATGTAACTATGGAAAAATTTTCTAAAATTCCTAACAGCTAAGTATTCACCGTAATAATCAACCATCATTAAAAAATGTTCATTCATTAATTCTTTTATAAAACGGATATCCCTTTTACGCTCCTTATTTTGAAGAAAATCCTCAAAAATGTAGGGCTTATTAAGTGCCGCCTGCCCTATCATAAAAAATTTGCCATTTGTTATTTTCTTGACATAGTTTAACTTTTCAAGTGAATCTATGCCCCCGTTGACAACAACATCGATATTCAAACAATCAATTACCTCTGCAGCGTGAATGTAGTCAACATCGCCCTTAAAAAATTGATTTCTCAATCTCGGATGTAAAACAATAAAATCAATCCCTCTATTTTCAAGCTCTCTATAAAAGTGTATATCATTGATACTGCTTTCATCAAAACCCTTTCTCAATTTAATGCTTATTGGTTTTTTTATATGCTTTTTTAGCTTATCTATTATGGCAAACAGATTACCCTTTTCTTTTAATAAATATGAGCCTGCCTTTGCTTTAACAACCTTCGGCGCCGGACACCCGACATTGATATCTATACAATCACAAAATTCTTCAACTCTCTGTGCGGCATATAAAAAAATATCACTATCAAAACCAAATAGTTGAATGGAAAAAGGCTTTTCTATATCGCTTTTATCTATCAGCTTCAATGTTTTTTTATTTCCATAATAGATGGCATTAACCGAAATAAGTCCACTGACAGTCAAACCTGCCTTAAATTTTTTACATATATAGCGAAAGGGTTTATCCGTATAACCTGCCATAGGGGCTAAAAAGTAGGGCGAATTTACATCAAGTAAATTCAACTTCATTATCTGTTCATGGATTCCAAAAATTCTACATTGCTTTTTGTTTTTGAGAGTTTATCAAGCAAGAAGAGCATTGCGTCTATATCGTTCATCTCTACAAGTATCTTCCTCAGTATCCATATCCTGTTCAAATACTCCTTAGAAACAAGCAGTTCCTCTTTCCTTGTTCCTGAGCGTGTCACATCTATTGCCGGGAAAATTCTTCTATCCGATAGTCCCCTATCTAAATGTAGTTCCATATTGCCCGTGCCTTTAAATTCCTCAAAAATAACATCGTCCATCCTTGAACCCGTTTCAATCAGAGCTGTTGCTATAATGGTTAAGCTACCGCCACCTTCAACATTTCTTGCAGCTCCAAAAAATCTTTTGGGTTTTTGAAGGGCATTGGAGTCAAGTCCGCCAGAAAGCACCTTTCCGCTTGGCGGTATTACTGCATTATATGCCCTTGCCAATCTCGTTATAGAATCTAATAGAATTAATACATCAAGACCCTGCTCAACCAATCTTTTGGCTCTTTCAAGCACAATCTCAGCTACCTGAATATGCCTCTCCGGGGGTTCATCAAATGTAGAGCTGATAACCTCTGCCTTAACAGAACGCTTCATATCCGTAACCTCTTCCGGACGTTCATCTATTAAAAGAACAATAACCACGATTTCTTTATGATTATAGGTTGCACTATTTGCTATATTCTGTAAAAGAACGGTTTTACCTGTCCTTGGCGGCGCTACTATTAAACCCCTTTGCCCTTTACCTATGGGCGCTATTAAATCCATAACCCTTACAGCCAAATTATCAGGTGTTGTTTCAAGTTTTATTCTTTCCATAGGATAGAGAGGGGTTAAATCGTCAAAATGCTTTCTCAATTTGGACTGCTCAGGGTCTTTATAATTAATCCGTTCAATCTTTAAAAGGGCATAATATTTTTCATTTTCCTTTGGTCGCCTAACCTGACCGTATATAAAATCACCTGTGCGCAAACCAAAACGCTTAATTTGGCTCGGCGAAACATATATATCTTGAGCTCCGGACAGATAGTTATTGTCAGATGAGCGCAAAAATCCAAACCCCTCTGGTAAGATTTCCAACACCCCTTCACCCTTCATAAGGCTTGTATTTTTCTTAACAGAAATTTCTTCTTCATTGGTTGCGGATTGTGCACTGTAGGGTTTTTGACTTTGCCTTCTTATTATCTCTTCTACCAAATCATTTTTTCTTTTAATCGTAGTAGGTATACCCAGACCCCTGGATATCTCCATTAATTCAGCAAGCTTTTTCTTACTTAGTTCTTCCTTGCTTTGATACATAAATAATAATCTCCTTTTTTATGCTATATAGTTATTTTATAATTATTTGCTTATAGCGCTAATATTAATCACCTTTGAATCTTCTTTTCGTTTAAGTACATCTATTGAAAACTCTTTGGATAACTCCACATAACCCTTAATGGTTTTTTCTTTAAGGCGAAACATATCAATAAGATAATTACTTAATACCAAACTCTCAAATTGCTTATTAAAAGAAATTCTTGCCATTCCCTTAAATAAAACCTTGCTAACCGAGAAACTAAATAAGATACTATCTACTTTTCGTTTAAATTGATTATCTAATTTTGCATTATACCTATTTAAAATCTTTTTTGCAAGATCTTTGTATGATTTATCACAACAAGCATCTGCAAAGGCTTCTATATAAAAATGTCGCATATTTTGATATGTGCAATCCTCCACCATTTTGGGTATCATAATTCCATGCGCCACGGAATCTGAAGCTAAATGTGTTAAATACCCCAAACCAAAAGCCCTCTCTGCATCACTTTTACTTGATGATAGAATGCCAAATCCAACTTTCCAACTATGAGAATGTTTTTCCTTGTTTGAATATTTTTTACCGAGTATAAAATCTGGTGCCAAAGAACCATATAGATACTCATTAAGATTAGCAAGAATTATAGATACAGTATGAGAATCAAGTTGATCAATAATGCTTAATGAAACACCTATATGTACCCCAGGTCCCCAAGCATAAGCACTATTGGGTATAAAAATTAGAAAAACAATAAAAAGAATCAAATAAAACATAAACTATCAAATAATAGAATAATAAAACTACTATGTCAATTATATAATTGAATAAAAACAAGAAATTTAATATAATTTTTGATATGTGGAAAAATGTAATGGAACAATTAAGAAAAAATATCGACACAGAGGATTTAAATAAACTCTCATTAATAGAACCTGCATCCATAGAGCCCCAAAAGGTAAGTCTTATCATACCAAACAATGAGATTAAGTCTCTTATTACAGACAAATATAAAATCCTATTGCAAAATACGCTTAAAAGTATATTCGGAATTGTACCGGCAGTAGAACTCTTAGTAAAGAAAGAGGATATATCCAACCTAAATCCAAAATACCTCTTTGGTAATTTCGTAGTAGGCCCAAGTAATCAATTGGCCTATGCAGCGAGTTTTGCTGTAAGTGAAAATCCGGCAAAGGCTTACAACCCCTTATTTATATACGGTGGAGTGGGCTTAGGAAAAACCCATCTTTTGCACGCTATAGGTAACACAATAAAAAAAAACAATAACGATTTAAAGGTATTATACATCTCAAGTGAAGAATTCACAAATGAACTTATTAGTTCTATACAATATAAGAGAATGAATGAATTTAGAAATAAGTATAGAAGCCTTGACTGTCTTCTTATAGATGATATACAGTTTATTTCATCCAAAGAAAGAACGGGAGAAGAATTTTTCCATACATTCAATACACTATACGAAAATCAAAAACAGATAGTAATCACAAGTGATAAATCGCCAAACGATATACCGGATATAGAAAACAGATTAAAATCCAGATTTAACTGGGGATTGATTGTTGATATACAGCCACCCGAATTTGAAACGCGTATTGCAATTATAAACAGAAAAGCCGAACTGTTTAACCTGAACTTAAAGCCTGAAATAGTAGATTTTATAGCATCCCACATAAGTTCCAATGTTAGAGAGATAGAAGGTGCGTTAATTAAGATATCTGCATACAAATCGATAATGAAACAAAAAATAACACTAAAACTAACCGAGAGCATCCTCCAGGATATAGTAATGAGAAAAGAAAAGATGTTGACTGCAAGTAATATACAAAAAACAGTGGCAAAACACTTCAATATATCAGTAGAGGAGCTAAAATCACCTAAAAGGACAAAAGAAATCCTCATTCCAAGAGAAATAGCCATGTATCTAACAAGAAAGATAACAAAAAATTCTCTACCTGAAATAAAGGCAAAGTTCGGCATAAAGAGCCATGCAACAATCCTAAACGCGTGTAAGAAAATAGAAAAAGAGATGCTAAAAAATCCTCAGCTAAAAGAAAAAATAGAATTAATAGAAAAAGAGATAAGGGATGTCTAAAAGTATATCAATAAGGTGTGTAAAAGTATCAAAAACAAACGTTAATAAAAGTACAAAAAATACTATTGACAATATTGACAGAATTATTGACAAAGAAACAAAAAAAACAATTGACATTAAAAGAACAAAAAAACAGGTTACTAACAAAAAAACAGGTCTTACTATTACTTCTAAAAAACAATTATAAAATATAAAAGGAGAAAAACATGTCAAAAATAATCGAATTGCCAACAAAAAAACTGAAAGAAACCCTACAACTAAGCAGCTCAACAGTTTCAAAAGAAAAAAACAACATACTATCAAATACACTTATAGAGATAGAAAATAACAAAATAACAGTAACCGCAAAAAATTCCATAACAAAATCAACACAAACCATAGACATAAAACCCATAGATAGCAGATACTCATTTTTAGTAAACCCTACTACGCTATTTAATATAGTCAAAGAGTTAGACAAAGAAACAACACAAATCATACCAGAGGAAAAAGTATTAAAGATAATAAACGGAAATTTTACAACCAATATAAAAACAATGAACAAGGATCTCTATCCAAAAGAACAGGAATCAGAAAAGGAAAAACTAATGCAGATAGACTTTAACAAACTAAAGCACGTAACAAAGATAGCCTCGGCATATCCGGATAAAAATGACATATCGAGAGAGTACACAGGCGTACTAATAGAAATAGAAAAAAATAACCTTAAAGCTACCGCTACAGATCACTTTAGATTAATAAATATATCCACAGAAATAGAAGAACAAAACAAACAGATAAAATTCATCGTGGAAAACTACGGGGCAATGCTTATATCAAAAACAGATATGGACCAAAGGGTGGATATCTACAAAAACGAATATACAATAGAATTAAGAGATTCTAAAAGATCTATAGAATCAAAAATAATAAAAGGCGAATTTCCAGATTACAATGGTATACTCTTAGATGAAAATAATAATTTTATTACCTTAAAAAACAGCGATTTTTTAAATTCAATAAAGAGAGTATCGGTAACAAATGAAAATGAAGAAATAGAATTAGAAATAATACCAGACGAAAAAATTATGACGGTTTTCTCAAAAAACCGAGAAGGCGAGGAATCTATAGAAAAAATAACAATAGAAGAAGCAAATACGGAAGAGGGTATTAAAATAAAATTAAATTCAAGATTTATAACAAACTATCTATCACAAGTAAGTTCAGAGAATGTATATCTATTCTATAGAAGTAGCGAAGAACCTATAATGATGAAGTCAAAAGATAGCGGATATATATATAACTATATAATGACACCTATAATAAACTGAATATGTTCATAAAACATATATTCTTAAGCAACTTTAGAAATTTTGATATTTTAGATTTAAATGCTGACAAAATTAATGTTATATACGGCAAAAATGCAAGCGGGAAAACAAACCTTATAGAGGGAATATTTACACTATTAAACGGCCATTCGTTTAATAAAAGAAGTATTCCATTACAAAAAGATACAACAAAAAAAACCATACTTAGTTGTTCTATAAAAAATAATAACAATATCTATATAGAAATAAACAAATACGGTAAAATAATAAAACTAAACTCAAGAAAAACTGATATCCTGAGCTTAAAGAAGAGGTTTCCATCTATTCTATACTCTATAGATTCATTTCTTTCTTTCAAAAACAAATCATATCTATTTTCATTACTGGATAGAAATAGTTTCATAGAGAATAGGGAGATTGCAGATAGTATTCTTCAATATAAAAAACTAATAAGATTAAAAAAGGAGATACTATCGTCACAGAATATGGATATAGGTATGTTAAAGGTAATAAACGAAAGACTTGTGACAGTAATGGATGAGATATCCAATCAAAGAATAAACTCAATAAAGTATATAAACTCAGAAATTACAGGGACACTATCAAACTTCACGGATAAATGCATAGTGATTAAATATAAAAAGGCTGAATTTAACGAAAGACTAATAAAAGACGAGATGTATAAAAAAAGATTATTGACTTCACTTAATAGAGATAAAATAGAGATACTCTTTGATAATAAAAATATATTTACATACTCATCCACAGGAGAAAAAAAATTAGTTCTTTTATGTATTATAATGACTATTATTAATCACTACAATAAATATATAAAACCTGTAATTTTAATAGACGATTTAGAGGGAGATCTGGATATCTCTTTTCAAAAAAAAGCCCTGAATATCCTGGTAAATCTACCAAATCAACTCTTTTTGACAACTCTAAACGAATATTTGTATAATGGCGCTAATATTATAAGGCTGTAAGGAGTTTTAAATTGGAAGAATATACAGCAAGTAGCATTAAGGTTTTAAAAGGGCTTGAAGCTGTAAGAAAAAGACCGGCAATGTATATAGGCGGAACATCAGTTGAAGGTTTGCATCATCTTGTTTATGAAGTGGTTGATAATTCAATCGACGAAGCTATGGCTGGATACTGTAAAAGTGTTGATGTATTCATAAATGAGGATAACTCAATAACGGTGAATGACGATGGAAGGGGTATTCCGACAGATATTCACCCCATAGAGGGTGTATCTGCAGCAACACTTGTTTTAACAACGCTCCATGCTGGTGGAAAATTTGATAATAAAAACTATAGGGTTTCAGGCGGACTCCACGGTGTTGGCATAAGTGTTGTTAATGCCCTATCTGAAAATCTGACTGTGGAAATTAAAAGAGATGGAAATGTGTATTTTCAGGAGTTTGAGAGGGGAATACCAAAGGGCGACTTAAAAATTACGGGAAAGTCCGATAAAACGGGTACGTCTATTACATTTTTACCGGATAAAGATATATTTGAAACAACTGAGTTTAACTATGAAATACTTTCAAAAAGACTAAAAGAACTGGCTTTTTTAAATAAAGGTTTAAAAATTACTTTAACAGATAGGAGAAATGAAAAAAGCGAAAGTTTTTATTATAAGGACGGTCTAATTTCATTTATCAACCATATAACCAAAAATAAAAAAAGACTCTTTAGTGAGCCCATATACTTTAATATACAGGAAAGTAGTGTGTCTATAGAACTTGTTTTGGTTTATACAGATGCATACACCTCAACTATTTATACATTTGCCAATTCTATTAATACAATAGAGGGTGGTGTTCATCTGTCGGCATTTAAGAGTGTTTTAACCAAGGTGATAAATAATTATGCCAAAAAGAATAATATGGTTAAAAACGATATGAGCTTTTCTGGAGATGATGTAAGAGAGGGTATTGCGTCTATTATATCTGTACGGTTGCCAAATCCGCAATTTGAGGGTCAGACAAAGACAAAGCTTGTTAATACTGACATAAAAAATATAATACAAACAAGGTTATATGACAGATTGACAGAATATTTTGACGAACACCCGCAGGTGATAAAATCAATTATTGATAAAGTGGTAAAGGCATATTCCGCAAGGGAGGCAGCAAGGAAAGCAAGGGAATTGGTTAGAAGAAAAACCGTATTTGAAACTAAAGGACTGCCTGGAAAATTGGCTGATTGTCAAGAAAAAGACCCTGAAAAAACAGAACTATTTATTGTAGAGGGTGATTCTGCTGGCGGGAGTGCAAAACAGGCAAGAAATCGTGTTAATCAGGCTATACTGCCCTTAAAAGGTAAAATTCTCAATACAGAAAAGACAAATTTAACAAAGGTTTTAACAAGTGAGGAGATAAAAAATATAGTTACTGCAATTGGAGCTGGTATTAGTGATTCCTTTAATGTTAATGACGTAAGGTACCATAAAATTATTATTATGACAGATGCTGATGTTGACGGAAGCCATATTCAGACATTAATTTTAACCCTGTTTTTTAGGTATTTTAAAGAGCTGCTTGAGATGGGTTACATATATATAGCTCAGCCGCCGTTATATAGGTGTAAAATAGGAAAAAAAGAGTTTTATGTAAAAGATGAAAAACAGATGAAAGAGTTTCTTGTTAATAAGGGTGTTGAGGATTTTACACCTATTGTTGAGGGCAGCAGTATTGAAAAGAGTGAATTTAAAAAAGTAGTAAACAAATTGCTTGTCTATGAGAATATGGTGGAAAGGCTTACAAAAAAATACGGCAGTGAAGAAATTGTACGTTGTTTATCTATTATTGCTCCAACAGATAAGGATTTTGATAATATATTAGATCTTCAAAATACTATAAATTCCTGTTTAAAAGCGAATTCATCTATTGTTATAGAGGAGATAGAGCTTCAGAATGAAGCTGTAGTGTTTAAATACCTGTTTGATAATGAGAAAAAGGAGATGTTTGTAAATAGGGATTTTTTTAATTCGCATGAGTTTAAACTTGTAACAAAATATGCCCCCTCAAAAAACCTATTGGGGTTACCCCCGTTTAAGGTTCTGATAAAAAATGAAGAGGTGGAGTTTAAAACAATAAAGGATATGATTAATGCTATTGAAGAAAGAGCAAAAAAGGGCCTTGAAATACAGAGGTATAAGGGTCTCGGGGAGATGAATCCGGAGCAGCTATGGGAAACAACAATGGACCCGAAAAAGAGAAATTTATTAAAAATTACAATAGATGATGTCCCCAAAGCCGATAATGTATTCAATCTTCTAATGGGCAATAGAGCCGATTTGAGAAGAAATTTTATTGAAGAAAATGCAAAGTTTGTTAAACACCTTGATGTGTAGGAGTGATTGTTAATGAAGGATCTATTTAATGATAGAAATGTAGTGCCAATCGATATAGAAGACACAATGAAACAGTCCTATCTTGACTATTCGATGAGTGTTATTGTGGGACGTGCTATTCCTGATGCAAGAGACGGACTTAAACCTGTTCATAGACGTATTTTATATGCAATGAAGGAGTTGAATCTTGATTTTAATAAACCATATAAAAAGAGCGCACGTGTTGTTGGTGATGTTATAGGTAAATACCATCCGCATGGCGATATGGCTGTCTATGATGCTTTAGTGAGAATGAGTCAGGATTTTTCAATGAGATATCCTCTAATAGACGGTCAGGGAAATTTTGGTTCAATCGACGGTGATTCGCCTGCAGCAATGAGATATACAGAGACCAGACTTTCAAAAATAGCTCAGGAGATGCTCAAGGATCTGGATAAAAACAGCGTGGATTTTATTCCAAACTACGATGAGTCTATGAATGAACCTGTTGTTCTGCCGAGTTTTATACCCAATATGCTTATGAACGGTTCAAGCGGCATAGCTGTAGGCTTTGCCACAAATATACCACCTCACAACCTTGGAGAAGTTGTGGATGCCTGTCTTTTATATTTAGAGAAGGACGGTAATGTTGAACTTGATGATTTGCTTCAATATGTAAAGGGTCCGGATTTTCCTACAGGAGGCATATGTTTTGATAGAAACTCCATAAAAGAGGCGTATAAAACCGGATTGGGTAAGGTAAGGATAAGGGCTAAAGTAAAAGAGGAGATAATTAAAAATAGGAATGCTTTAATTGTTTATGAAATTCCATATCAGGTTAATAAAGCCCTACTGATTCAATCCATAGCACAGCTTGTAAAGGATAAAAAGATTGAGGGTATATTTGATTTAAGGGACGAATCAAATAAAGAGGGAATTAGGATTGTTATAGAGATAAAGAAAGATGATCAGCCTCAGGTTATACTGAATAAACTGTATAAATATACAAACCTTGAAACTACATTTGGCATAAATATGCTTGCACTTGTTGATAATGTGCCGAGATTGTTGAGTCTCAAGGATGCTATTGGTGTTTTTGTGTCCCATAGGATAGATGTTGTAAAAAGAAGAACCTCATTTTTATTGAGTAAAACAAAGGATAGAGCGCATATACTTGAAGGTTTAAGAATTACTTTGGATAATATAGATGAGGTTGTGAATATTATACGTTCCTCAAAAGACACCGGAGAAGCGAGACAGAGATTGAAAGAAAAATTTAAACTTAGCGATAAACAAACCCAGGCTATTTTAGATATGAGACTTGCAAGGCTTGTTGCTTTGGAAAAACAGAAGATTATTGATGAATATGAGAGTGTTATAAAGGATATAGCATATTATGAGAGTATACTTTCAAATAGAGATATTTTAAAGGGTGTTATAAAAGATGAATTGCTATATGTAAAGGATAGCTATAACGATCAAAGAAGAACACAAATATCTGATAGGCCTCGGGATATCGATATAGAAGATATGATAAAAAATGAGAAGCTTCTTGTTACATTCTCAAAAAAAGGGTATATAAAATCCATACCTGCAGATGTTTACTCCACACAGAATAGGGGCGGAAAAGGGAGAATGGCTGCAACATTTGCAGATAACGACTATATCTTTGATATGTTTTTAACGGAGAGTTTAAATACACTGCTGTGCTTTGCTAATACAGGTAGGGTCTATAAACTGAAAGCCTATGATATTCCTAAACTTTCAACTGCAGCCAAAGGAAAACCTATTGTAAATTTATTAAAACTACAACCCGGTGAACAGATAAAGAATATATTACCTTTAGAGGAAAATAACAGTCTGTTTTTTGTTACACAAAAGGGTATTGTAAAGAAATCCTCTATTGAATATTTTAAGAATATAAATGTAAACGGTAAAAAAGCTATAACATTATTAGAGCAGGATTCCATTGTTAAGGTATTTGGAGTTTTTGAAGATGATGATGTTGTTATATCAACAAAAAGAGGTATGATTATTCGCTTTAATACTAACGAGATTAGAGATATGGGGCGTACAGCTCGAGGTGTTAGAGGTATAAAACTCTCTAATGATGATGTTGTAATCTCAGCCGATAGTTTTAATGAGAAGAGGCATACCAAAATTATATTTGTAACAGCAAAAGGAATGGCAAAATTAATAAAAATAAGCAATGTGAGAAAGATAAAACGCGGCGGAAAGGGTGTTATAGGTATAAAGCTTAATGAAAATGATTATGTTGCAGACAGCTTGACCCTAAATGATGAAAATGATGTTATTGTTATAACAAAAAACGGTAAAATTATTAAAGTTGAGGCTTCAGATATCAGGGTAACAGGCAGAGCGGCAAAGGGTGTTAAACTGATTAATACAGCGGACGACGATACTGTTGTAAGCCTGGTTATATCAAGGGAGAATAATGAATCTGATTCTTAAAAATACAATAAAAAGGGATATAAATTCTATAGATGATACGCTCTCTAAACTAATTAAACCCGATAGCAATCTCTCTTTTAATGTCTATAGACAGGTTATTGAATCTGGAAAACGCCTAAGGCCGCTTGTTGTGCTCTACAGCGCTTTTTCTCTCGGTTTTAAAGATAAAAGCAGAGCTCTGGTGCTGGGTGCCATTATTGAGATGATACATACTGCAAGTTTACTACATGACGATATTATAGATGATGCAAAATTCAGGCGCGGAAGGGAGTCGGCAAATATGGTTTATGGAACAAAGCCTGCTGTGTTAGGAGGGGATTATCTGTACTCTTTGGCGTTTAATATGGTTTTGGATTTTGATATTGAAATAGCAAAAAGCATATCAAAGGCTGCATACCTTTTGGCTGAAGGTGAGATAAAAGAGATAGAGAATGCGTTTAAAATAAATATAACTGCCGATGATTATTATGATGTTATATATAAAAAAACAGCTGTACTACTACAGACAAGCAGTGAGAGTGGATGTCTACTTGTCAATAATGATTATAGAGAGCAATTTAGGAAATATGGTGAGAACTTAGGGCTTGCATTCCAGATAAAAGACGACTGCCTGGATTATGAGTCTGATGTTGAGGCTCTGGGGAAGGATACCGGTATGGATTTAAAAGAGGGGAAGATAACGCTCCCTGTTCTATACGCAATGGAGGCGGACGATTCTTTAAGTGGTGATATTAGAGAATTTTTTACGCATAAAGATGGTGAGCTATTGAAAACTATTATATTAAAAGTGAAGAAATATGGTTTAGAATCGTCTATGGAGAGGGCAAAACAGTTTAGTGAAGATGCAAAGGCTGCAATTGACTTTTTGCCGTCTAATAGGTATAAGGATTATTTGATTGCAATAGCCGATTATTCCGTAGAAAGAGAGAAGTAGTATGAAAGATTCTGTTATTACACTTATAGGTACAAATCATAGATATTCCGACTTGGAAACAAGGCAGAAGTTGGCTTTTGATAACAATACACTGGATATATACTTGAAACAGGTAAAAAAGATTGAGCATATAAAAGAGGTTATGATACTTTCAACCTGTAACAGGGTTGAGATTCTTACTGTTTCAGATGTTCCAGTTGAAAATAGAATTATAGAATTTCTATATAACTATTCTGGGATTGATAAAGAAAAATTAGATGATATTCTCTATATAAAAAGGAATATGTCTGCAGTGAAACATATTTTTAGGGTAGCAAGTAGCCTTGATTCAATGGTAGTAGGTGAACCTCAAATTTTGGGACAGATTAAGGATGCTTATAAATGGTCTGTTGAATTTATGACAAGCGGTGCAGTTATTAATAGGATAATGCGTAGGGCGTTTCATGCTGCAAAGGTTGTAAAGAGCAGGACAAGTATATCTAAGGGCGCGGTAAGTGTAGCTTATGCTGCAATGCTGAAAGCTAAAGAAATAATGAACTTAACAGATAAAAGAGTGCTTAATATAGGTGTTTCTGAAATGAACCGTCTGGCATGCGAGCATTTTTCAGATTCTGGAGCAAAAATAGCCTTTATTTCAAATAGAACAGTAGAGAATGCAAAAGAGCTATCAGAAAAATATAATGCAAATCTTATAGGATTAGATGTTATACCATCGATTATACAAGATGTAGATATCGTTATAACATCAACATCATCAAAGCTACCTATTATAAAAAAAGAGTTTATTCCAAGAAATACTGAGCTTTTAATTATAGATATGGCTGTGCCAAGGGACACTGAAAAAGGGATAGAGCAAATTGGTTCTGTGAAGCTTGTGGTACTTGATGATTTAAAGGATGTTGTGCATAACTCTATACTTTTTAGACAGAATCAGGCTCAATTGGCTGAGGGCATTATTGAAGATGAGCTGAGTGAATATGAGGAGTATGTTGAATCTTTGGATTATGATGAGGTTATTAAAGAGTTGAGAAGAACAGCGGAGAGAATCAGGCGGATCGAGGTTAACAAATTTAAAAAGATGTATAAAAATGAAATAGATGATAATATTGCAGACGGCGTGGAAAAGTTAACACACTCTCTACTTAATAAGGTACTACACGATCCTACGAGGAATATCAGGCTGTTTATGGACCATCCAGAGGGTGATATGTATATAGAACTTCTAAAGAGGATATTTAAGATAGAGCATTCAAAGAAGGAAATAAAATGTTTTTTCTCAGAAAACAGTTGAGAATAGGCACAAGGGGTTCAAGGTTGGCTCTTTGGCAGGCTGAATTTGTTAGAAGTCAGCTTGAAAGAGCAGGTTTTCAATGTGATATATCTATCATTAAAACAGAAGGTGATAGAACAGACAAGCCTTTGCATGAGTTTGGAGGCAAAGGTCTTTTTATTAAAGATATAGAGAGATCTTTGGTTGATAAAAAGATAGATATTGCCATTCACAGTTTGAAGGATATGAGTGTTTTTGAAGATGGGCTTTTTAAATTTGTCGTTTTAAAAAGGGATGATTGGAGAGATAGCTTTGTATCGTATAAAGGCGGTATTTTTGAGATTGAAAAAAATGCAAGGATCGGCACAACGTCATTAAGAAGAAGGTCTGAATTATATAGGATAAGGGATGATTTTGAATTTGTTGATTTAAGGGGAAATCTCGATACCCGTTTATTAAAATTAAGAAAAGACGATATTGATGCAATTGTTGTGTCAAAATCAGGGTTATTGAGATTAAACCTTTACGATAATAGTTGTATGTATGATTTGGAATCCGTTATACCTTCAGCAGGCCAGGGTGTTATTGCTATAGAGTTTTTAGATGATTACGAATTTGCTGAGGATATTAAAAAGCTGGAGGATAAAACAACAAGGCTCTGTGTGGATGCTGAAAGGGGTTTTGTACGGTATATGAATGCATCTTGTAACTATCCAATAGGAGCCCATGCATTTTTTTCAGAAAAAAGTTTTTGTATGGATGTAATGTATGGATTTACTGACGATATAACAAAAAATATTAGATATTCTTACTGTTCATCAAGTGTTTTAGAAACATTAGCACAATGTATAAATGAGATTACAAAAAGGATAAAAAAATGATTATAAATGTTTCTAATAGTTTACCTTTAAAATATTTCCCCTATTTAGATACGAAAGTGAAAGCAGATATAACTACCAATAAGAAGTTTCTGTTAAAATGTGCTAAACCTGTGGAATCTCAAGAGGATGTTTTCTTGACGGATAGCGCCGATAATGCAGATATTACTTTACACAGCAATATGGATGTTAAATATAAAGCAACTCTGCTATTTAGCGCAAATAAGGACGATTTGATTTGTTATACGGAAAAGTATGATAGTATATTTGATATATATCCCGTTGATTCCCTGAAATTTGAACCTATAGATTTTGTTGTTGAAGATAGTTGCGAGTGGGTTGTTTTTACAAGTAAAAGAGCCGTTGATTTCTTTTTTCATAAGGTAAATTCAAGGTTTTTCTGTTTTAAAAAAATAGCTGCAGTGGGAGCAATGACGGCAAAACGTCTTGTTGATAAAGGGTTTAAAATGGATTATGTTCCAGACGAATTTTACGGTGAATCTTTGGTCGAATTCTTAAAGGATAAGAATAACGTATTGATTGTTTCTCCGCTTAAATATAATAAATCTTTTGACGAATTGGCAAATGTCAAGGTGATGCCTGTTTATAAAAATGTAGTATCTGACAATATAAAGTTTTATCAATACGATAAAATATTTGATTTTGGTCTGTTTACATCACCAAGCGCCTTTTGGCATATAAAAGAGGCGTTTGGCAGCTTTGATTTTGCAAGAAATGTAAAGAGGATTATTGCAATAGGGAAAACGACAAAGAGCTATATAGAATCCTGCGGATTTGAGGCTGAAATACCAGATAAGGCTACAATCCAGGATATGTTTGAATATATAAAAAGAGGGGTATAGTAGATGGAAGACTATAAAAAATTGGAAGAAACAGCAAAAAATATAAGACGCAATATACTGATTATGCTTAATAAGGCGGGAAGTGGACACAGCGGTGGTTCGCTAAGCGTTGTGGATATCCTGGTTGCACTGTATTTTGGCGGTATTATGAACTACGATCCAAAAAATCCTAATTGGGAAGACAGAGACAGGCTTGTATTATCAAAAGGGCATGCCTGTCCCGCTCTATATGCAACACTTGCTGAAGCTGGATATTTTGATAAGGATCTGTTGTGGACATTAAGGAAGCTCGGCTCACCATTGCAGGGGCATCCCGATTCTAAGAAACTACCGGGCATTGAGGCATCAACCGGCTCTTTAGGAAACGGTATAGCCCAGGCTGTGGGTATTGCTCTGTCTGCAAGGGTGTTGAAAAAAAGGTATAAGGTTTTTTGTATTGTTGGTGATGGTGAATTGGAAGAGGGGATTGTATATGAGGCTTTAATGGCGGCTGGCCACTATAAACTTTCTAATTTAATTGTTATTGTAGATAACAACGGACTGCAGATAGATGGTAAGTGCAGCGATGTTATGAATATATATCCCTTGAAAGAGAAATTTGAATCGTTTAATTTTAGAACGCATGAGATAAGCGGACATATCTATAAAAATCTTATTGATACGCTATTCACTGCAAAAAGAAACGTTACAAGCCCTACAGCCATTATAGCAAGAACAGTCAAAGGTATGGGTGTTTCCTTTATGGCAAACAAGGTTGAATATCACGGTGTTGCGCCCACAGATGACGAACTTAAAAGGGCATTAGAGGAGTTGAGATAATGGAAAAAAAAGCTACGAGAGAGGCCTATGGAAGGGCTTTAGCGGATATAGGAAAAAACGAAAAAGTTGTTGTGTTAGACGCCGATTTGTCGGGGTCTACCAAGTCTGCCGAATTTAAGAAGGCTTATCCGGACAGATTTTTTAATATGGGTGTAGCGGAATCAAATATGGTTGATGTGGCTGCTGGTATGGCTTTGAGCGGTTTGAAACCCTATGCATCTTCGTTTGCTGTTTTTGTAACAGGAAGAGCGTTTGAACCCATCAGGCAATCGATATGCTATCCAAATCTTCATGTTGTTTTGTGCGGTTCTCATTCTGGCATCAGTGTTGGAGAGGATGGCGGCTCTCACCAGGCTGTTGTTGACATAGCCTTGATGCGTTCTTTGCCCAATATGAAGGTTGTTGTGCCGGCTGATTACAAAGAGGCGTATGCTGCTGTCGTGGCATCTGTTGATATGGAAGGTCCTGTCTATATAAGGACATCGCGTTCTAAATCACCTGTTTTTATAAATAATAACGGATTTGAGCTGGGTAGGGCTTATATACTCAAAGAGGGTAAGGATGCAACCATTATAGCTTGCGGGATGATGAGTTATATTGCTTTAGAGGCTTCAGAATTGTTAGAAAAAGATGGTATAGATATTGAGGTCATAAATGCCCCATCTATAAAACCACTTGATGAAGAAACCATATATAGTTCGGCAAAAAAGACCAACAGATTATTTACATTGGAAGAACATTCCATAATTGGCGGGCTTGGGGGATCTGTAAGTGAATTTCTATCGGAAAATTATCCTGTTTTTATACATAAAATAGGTATGGAGGATGTGTTTGGGGAATCTGGCACAAAGGAAGATCTCTTCTGCAAATATGGTTTTACTGCTGAAGCTGTAGCAGAAAGAATAAAAAATAAGTTAAATGATTGAGTTTATAGAAGTAGTAAAGTCGTTTGGTAATAAAAGGATCCTGGACGGTATCAATTTTCGCATACTTTCCAATACTATCAATCAGATTGTAGGAAGCCAATCCACAGGGAAAAGCACTATCTTAAAGATGGTTTATGGTGCAGTTAAGCCGGATAGCGGATATATACGTGTTTTTGATTCAAATGTGTCTGATTTAAGCTATTCAGGTATTATTCTACTTAGGCGTTATTTGGGTATTATTTTTGAAGATATAAGGCTTATCAATAGCTTAACCGTAAAGGACAATATATCCATTATAACAAATATGACAAGAAAAAATCTCTATATTTCAGAGGATATCTTCGATATGCTATCCATAAATCATTTGCTTAACAAATACCCAGAAGAGCTCTCTTTGAGCGAGCAATCCTTAGTAAATATTGCGCGGGGTGTTGTATTTAATTTTCCGCTTGTATTAGCTGATGAGCCTCTAAGGTATCTGTCTAATCAGTATAAAAAAAGGGTTATAGAGATGTTTAAATATTTAAATAAAGAAAAAGGTACAACCTTTTTAATTGCATCACAAATAGTTTTGGACGATGAATTTCATATACTTAATGTAGGATTAAATGAAAAAGAATAACGTCAGTATAGCAATATTCTTTGTTGCTATAGCATTTATTCTAACGATGAGCATATTGATGAGCATCTTTTTCGGAGTCAACAGATATGTCCTTGAAAAAAAATCTCATATACCTATGTATGCTTTCTGCGGTGCAAATGTTAGCAAGGCAGATGTTGATAAGATTGTATCATCCTTAGAACAAAAAAAGGGTGTTTTGAAGGTAAAGGTTATATATAAAAGCGAAGCTTTCAAGGATATGGTGAACAAGTTTTCAATAGACAAAACACTTTTTGATAAAAATCCTTTTCCTGATTCCATAGAGTTGTTCTTTGAACCGTCATATACGAATATGCGGGATTTTAAGAAATTTGCAAGTGAGATTAAAACAAACAAAAATATAAGCCGTGTGCTATTTCCGGAGAATATTTTAACTAACATAGAGCATATAAAAAATAGGATAACACTGTTGAGTGAAATTATACTCTCTATACTCTATGCTGTTGAGTTTATAGTATTTATTTCGGTAATTACAGTGCTTTATTCATATAAAAGGTATGATTTCAATACGCTTAAATTTTTCGGCGTAAAGAGAATAAGAATATTGTTCCTCTTTTTAAAGGATACGTTTTACCCTGTTTTATTCGCATCATTTTTGTCGATTTTATTTGTAGTGCTATTTTATGTTCTGTATGATGAATATGGTAATCTATACTACATAAGAAAGGAACTTCTCACAAGCTCGCTGAAGATGACTTTTGTTATAAATGTATTTGTGGGACTAATCTTCACGCTTTTTTCCTCCATTTTTGTATTTTTAATTAATGATGAGAAAGTTTAGTTTAGCACTCTTTATACTTTTTTTTATTAGCTTAAACTCTTTTGGACTCAATAAACACTATATAGAAAAAAGAATAAAGAACGTGAAGGTGGTTATAGAGCAAAAGAAAGCAAATTATCTGAAATTAAGAAATCAATATTCCAGGTTAATGACACAAACAGTGAAAACAGAACATAATATAAGGTTTTTGAGGTCGAAAATCAAAAAAAATGGAGCAGATCTTGAAAGATTAAATAAAAAGATAAAAAATTTAAGGGGTGATATAAACCGTATAAGCTCTCAGCTACTCATGCAGAAGCAGGAGTTGTATGAAGAACTGAAAAAGTATTATGAGTACTCAAAGATAGGTAGCTACTATAAAAAGGGTGTGTGGTATGGGTATATGAATGGATTTATTGCCTCGTACATGCAGAACAAAATTAAGCAATATGTGTCAAAACGTGCATATCTGCGCAATAAACTTGCAGTCTTAAATTCATATGTAGATAAAAAGCAAAAAATTTTGTCCGATACAAAACTCAAAGAAAATGCCCTAAATAAACAGAGTGTTCACCTTACAAAATTACTTAAAGAGTCTTCAAAAAAGAAAGAGGCTTATTTAAATGAGATAAAAAAGTTAAATTCCGAACAGGAAAGATTGAAAAATATACTGAAAAATATTATAGAACAAGAAAGAAAGAGAGCTTTGGAGCATAGAAAAAGAAAAAAACTGCTATCGGGAAAACACAGAACAACGGTTACATCCTATGAAATTAAAAAACAATTTAAAGGATTAAACGGTAAAGTGCTCCCGCCTGTAAAGGGAAAAATTATTGACACATTTGGAAAAAAATATGATACTCTATTTAAAGTATATACGCGCAGCGACGGTATTGATATAAGCGTAAAGAAAGGGACATGTGTAAGAGCTATATATCAAGGTAGGGTGGATTTTACAGGTAGCTTGCCAGGATATGGCGGCGTTGTGATTATTAATCATCTGAACGGTTACTACACCGTTTACGGAGGTGTTGTTTATTCCGTTAAAAATGGGCAACGTATAAATGACCGGGAATGTATAGGAGAAACGGAAACAGATAAATTGCATTTTGAATTGAGAAAACATTCCGAAGCGATAGACCCTTTAAAGCTTCTGGATAGGAGGTTTTTGAAATAGTTATGAGAAAGTTTATAGTTATTGTATGTTTTGCAGTTATGGTCTGTAATTCGGCTTTTGCCAATACGGTTGATATTTCAAAGTATGAAAAGTTGAAAATATTTGCGAAGGTCATGGCTATAATAGATAATAACTATGTTGATAAGGTCAATGATGTAAATCTTGTCGACGATGCAATAAAGGGTATGGTAAGTTCGTTGGACCCACACTCCTCATATATGACAAAAAAGGAATATAATGAATTAAAGGTGGTTACAACAGGCAAATTCGGCGGCCTCGGCATAGAAATAACCTTGAAAGATGGTATTTTAACTGTAATTGCACCGATTGAAGACACTCCTGCATTTAGGGCTGGGATCAAAGCGAAGGATATGATAATGAAAATTAACGGCAAGAGTACCCTCGGCATGAGCCTTCAGGATGCGGTTAAGATGATGAGAGGAAAACCCAATACAAAGGTAACGATAACCATACTAAGAAGCAAAAAACAAAAACCCTTCGATTTGACTATAACAAGGGCAATTATACATGTCAAAAGCGTTAAATATAAAAAAATAGATAATATAGGATATTTGAGAATTCTTCAATTTCAGCAAGGTACAACCAAAGAGGTGGAGAATGCTCTCTCCAAACTTAAAAATATTAAGGGACTTGTTATAGACTTAAGAAACAACCCTGGAGGTTTACTGCAGGAGGCAATAGGCGTAAGCGATTTGTTTGTAAAACAGGGTGTGATTGTTTCTATTAGGGGCAGAAATAAGGATGATACACAGTATTTCTATGCCGACAATGATAACAATGAGCCTACTTATCCTATAGTTGTTTTGATTAATTCCGGTAGCGCATCGGCTTCTGAAATCGTGGCTGGCTGTTTGAAAGACGATAAAAGGGCTATTATAATGGGTGTTAAAAGCTTTGGGAAGGGTAGTGTTCAATCTATCATACCTCTTTCAGATGGGTCTGCACTAAGGCTTACAACGGCAAGATATTATACTCCAAGCGGCAGAAGTATTCAGGCTGTGGGTATTGAGCCTGATGTCAAAGTGAAGCAGGCAAAAATAACGGAAGAATCAGACGGTTATACATTGAGGGAAGCGAATCTTGCACATCATTTAAAAGCATCTGGTAATGCGGAGTACAACAGTAAGGATATAGAGACTATGCTTATAAATGACTATCAACTCTTAAGAGCGGTAGAATTAACGAAGGCTCTTGTAAAGTCAAGGGATATTATATGTCGAAAAAAATAGTACTGTTTTTTGGTATATTTTTTGCTGTTGCCTGTATCTCGGAAGCTGCAACATCAACATGGCTTTTAAGAAAGAAGCTGTCTATAGTTATAGATGATATGGGTTACAATAGGCAATTAGCACTTAAATTTGCCTCTTTAAATCTTCCTTTGGCGTACTCTTTTTTACCAGACGCTACATTTTCGACAGTTTTATCTAATCAGTTATATAATAAAGGGTATACCGTTATGATACACATGCCTTCGCAGCCTATAGACTACCCAAAAGATGATCCTGGTAAGAATGCCATTTATACAAATACATCGAAAAAACGGACGCAATTTTTACTTAACAGGGCTTATAGAAAGGTGCCTCACGCTACAGGCTTAAATAACCACATGGGCTCGGCAATTTTATTGGACAAACAGCATCTTGATTATATTATGGAATTTTTAAGAAATAACCATCTGTTTTTTGTGGACAGTGCAACTATACAGCATAGCTTAGGCTGCCACGAAGCAGATAAATTTAGGGTTTTGTGTGCTAAAAGAGAGGTTTTTTTGGATAATAAAAAAAATGTAAACTATATAAAGCATCAGATTAACATAGCCATAAACATGCTTAACAAGAGGAATGAGGTATTAGCAATAGGACACTGCAACTATGCTACCTATGAAGCCATAAAAGCGATGAAGAACAAACTAAAACCCTATCTTGTGAGTGTAGAGTATATCGTAAGATGATTCTTGCATTTGATACTTCATGTGATGATACATCTGTTTCCTGTTTTGTAGATTATAACAGATATTCCAATATAGTCTCATCTCAAAACGATATTCATGAAAAATTCGGTGGTATTATGCCTGAGATAGCCGCAAGAAAGCATATAGAGGTTATCGGTTATCTAACTAAAGAGGCAATAAAGAAGATTGGGGCTGAATTGTCCGATGTTAAACACATAGCTGTTACTATAGGTCCTGGGCTTTTGCCGTCACTGCTTGTTGGCGTGTCTTTTGCAAAGGGTTTGGCATTTGCAAACAACTTGCCTATTATTCCCGTTAATCATATAGAGGGGCATCTTTTCGCACCTTTTTTTGGCAAAGAGGTCCAATTTCCTTTTGTGGGTTTAGTTGTATCTGGGGGGCATACGCATATTTTTTTGGTTGATGCTGTGGGTCAGTATAAACTGCTTGGAAAAACGTTGGACGATGCTCTTGGTGAAGCATTTGATAAGGTAGCAAGAATATTGAATGTAGGCTACCCTGGTGGTCCTGTTATTGACAGGTTGTCAAAAATAGGAAACCCTTGTAGATTTAACATTCCTAAAGGTATGGATAGCAGAAATACACTTGATTTCAGTTTTAGCGGTACAAAAACATTTGTTAAAAACCTTGTCAATAACTATAAAAACCTGTCAAAAACCGATATATATGATATAGCAGCCTCTTTTCAGAAATCGTCTATCGATATACTGTGGAAAAGGGCACTGCAAGCGTGCAAAAAGTATAATATTCCAAGACTTGCAATCTCTGGCGGGGTTTCTGCCAACAGTTATTTAAGGGAGAAATTTAAGCGTGAATCAGAAAAAAATAGCATCACTCTTTTTATACCAAAAAAAGAGATGACTACAGATAATGCTCTTATGATAGCATTTATTGCTTCAATGAAAAAAGATAAAAGCAGCTTTAATTATTCCTCAGTAGAAGCAGACCCAAGATTTAGAATATATTGATCAATATGGTTACTATGAGGCCACTGCACGGTGTATAGTTTCTTATCAAGCTCTTGAAACGAATATGACCCAGCACCTATTTT
>CAZFWO010000007.1:0-28203 GCA_964522785.1 uncultured Desulfurellales bacterium | reverse complement strand
ATTTTGCCTTTTATTCATATTCAATCTTTATAAATAAAGCTTAATTTAAGTATTAGGTAAAATAAGGTAATCTTGTGCTTAGTGTGCTTAATGAGCAATGTCCTTCTTTCTCACCATCCATTCTTGATATACAGGATATCAATAAAGTTTATTTATAAAATGGATGGTGAGGAATTCATCCTTTATTTGCTCATTAAGCATACTAAGGCACTTTTTGCATAATGTCAGTTATCATAAAGAAAATAACAGCAGGTTTGTGAAAAATCGACTCAAACAGTTGAGCCCAGTACCCAGTACCCAGTACCCAAAACCACACACTCACACTCACACTTACACTTACATTCACACATACCTTAAGTTGAAAGAGTTTGATAAGAAACAGTATTATATTGTTATTGTATCATTGTGCAATGGTTTCAACATTGTTAAAATTGCTTTAAATACCTTTAATTTTTTGCTACTATTTGCCATAGATAGGTTTTTTTATTTTTATAGGTTTTGCTAACGGGGAATTTATCCAACCCTTTAAGATTTTTCAACCTTGTGGGTTTAAAAAGACCCTAAGAGGAAATTGTGAGCATTATTGTACAGTATCTTTTTATTTTTTGTTATTCTTGACATGTTTGACATGTTTGTATAAAAGTTTATAGATTGAGTCTGGAGTTTGTTATGGAGTTTATAGAAAGAGAAACTAAGAATGTTAAAGAGACAATGAATGAAGTGTCTAAGGATTTGGGATTTCCAGTAGAGTTTGTGGATTTTGATATATTGGAGGAGAATACCTCTAAGGACGAATATGGGAATATAGTAAAAAAGTATAGCGTTAAATATTTTGTTAATGAAAATAAGTCTGTTTTGTATAATATTATGCGTATAAAAACAGATAACAGCGACGCAGCACAAAGGGCTTATATTGTTGTTAATAATCAGGGACTGAAAAGCAATATAGATATTTCTGAAGATGAAATAGTAGAGGTAATTAAAAAGAATTTGATTTTAAATAACATAGTATTTGGTGTAAAAGAAAATATATTTAGTGCTGTGGCAAAAGAAATCAAAAAAAGACTTAATCCATCATGCAAACCTTTCAAAATTTTAATTGCTGAGGGCAGAAAACCTATAAATGGGAAAAATAGTGAATTAAGATACTTTTTTAACAGGTATCAGGCAGCAGGGAGTATAACAAAGGACGGGAAGATAGACTATAAGAAAAAGAATTTTCTTGTTCCCATAAGTGAAAACAGTGTTTTAATTGAGTTTAAAAAACCACAAATGGGAAGAGAGGGCTATGATATATACGGCCATATTATACACCAGGATATTGGTGTTGTGATAGAAGATATCGATGATATTAAGTTCAATGCAGAGAGTATAAAAAAGATAGAAGAGGACGATGTTGTAAGGCTTGTTTCAAAGAAAAATGGTGTAATAATTTTTAAAAATGGGGTTTATGATATAGATGTATCGGTATCTATAGATAAGGTGGATATCAAGACAACAGGTAACCTTGATGCGAACAATGACGTTGAACTGAATATAGGTTCATCAGGGGGTGATTCTGTCGAAGATACTATTGCTGCTGGCTTGAAGGTTAAAGCCAAGAAGGTGTCGGTGAATGGCGATGTAGGACCTCAGGCAGTTGTAGAGGCAGATGAAGTTATTATAAAAGGCAGTGTGCATCAAGATGCTACTATTATTGCTAAAAAAGCCACTATATCCATATGCCGCGGCACTGTTTATGCAGATGATGTAGAGATAGATTTGGCAGAGCATGCTAAGATTATTTCAAGAAACAGTACTGTAATTAATCGATCTGTTGCATCTAAAATCTATTGCCCTAAAATTGAAATTAAGGATTCCATGATGGCTTCCAATGTTACAACATCATCCGAATCTATAGTTATAAATAATATTGAAGGCAACAACAATATAATAGCTATACAGCCGTTAAATTTGCCATGGATAAAGGAAAAATATAAGGAATTATATGGAAAGAAAAAGTATGGTTCGGTTGCATTAAAGGTTGTTCAGAAAAAATATGATAACGCCCTATCTGCTGTAAACAGAGAAAAAGGACGATATGATAATGCACTAAAAGCTATACAGGTATTGAAAGAAGAAAAAAAAGATGTGCCAAAACCGTTGTTATTGATTGTAAAAAAGTTTAAAGAGTGCACAGATGACTTACAAAAAGCCAAAGAGGAGTATAAAAATGCTCAAGATGAACTTGAAAACATTGAAAGTTCTATTAAAGAGATGGAAAATAGCTATAAAAAGGGACATATAATTGTAAATGGTAGAATAAGCAGTGGCAATAAGATTGTTTTTGATGATTCGCTCAGTAGAATCATAGAGAAAGCTCAAAATAATGTAAAGATATATGTTCGAGATATACAAGGTAAAGAAACTATTGTTATAGAACAGAATAATGACGCATAAAGATTGCTACTCTATTTTGAATAATTTGGCTAAAAATAGGGTTTTATCGTCTATCCAGATTGCTTCCGATATGATTGATTGTGCTATAGAACTTTTTGAGTATAGAGAATTGATTAATTTGATTGATAATATTATAAAAGGACAGCCTTCAATGGCAGCTGTTATCAATATCGGTTTTGATATCATCAAGTATGCCAAAAGAAGGGATAAAAACGGTTTGTTGGGTATGAAATCCAGGATTTTGGATTCATCCGAATGTGCTTCCAATAAGGCAGGCAGGTTTTTAAAAGGCATAAAAAATGTTGCCACGATATCGTATTCTCAGAATGTGTTTGATGCTTTGATTAAGATAAATCCCGATAAGGTTTATCTTTCTGTGGCTCATCCAGCTTGCGAGGGTGAACAAAATGCATTAAAGCTTATGGAAAATGGCATTAAACCTGTGCTTTTTGAGGATAGCGCTTATTCTTTGATAATAAAAGATATTGATGCTATCATTGTTGGTGCAGATGCCATCTTTGATGAGAGTTTTGTTAACAAAACAGGAACTCTTTATTTGGCTTTGCTGTCAAGGGAGTTTAATGTTCCTTTTTATGTTGTGAGCTGCGGATGTAAATATTTGGATAAAAGCAAGAGGGTATTTTTTAAGATACAAAATAAACCTGAGGATGAAATTAGTAATGTTAAATGTGAAAGGATAAATGCGTATTTTGAAGAGATACCGATTAAATTTGTAAATAAAATGTTTGTGAGGTAAGTATAGTATGTCTATGGGATTTATTTTTGGCCCTGTGCCATCAAGAAGATTGGGTTTGAGTCTTGGTATAAACATTATTCCCTTTAAAACGTGCAGTTTTAACTGTATATACTGTGAGGTTGGGAAAACCACAGATTTAACTATAGAAAGAAAGAGTTTTTTTGATGTTGAGCAAATAAAAAAAGAATTCTTTGAAACTATAGACAAGGTTGGCAGGATAGACTTTGTGACGTTTTCAGGGAGTGGTGAGCCTACCTTAAATTCCGACTTAGGAGAGTTGATAAGGTTTGTCAAATCCTTTAAAAAGTATAGGGTTGCAGTCTTAACAAATGGAAGCTTATTGTATAGAAAAGATGTACGGGATGATCTGTCTCTGGCGGATGTAGTTGTGCCGAGTCTGGATTCTGCAAGGGAAGAATCGTTTAAGAGGGTTAATATGCCGCACAAGGATTTAAGTATAGATAAAATTATTAGCGGACTTATAAGCTTTTCCAAGGGATTTAAAAACGAGATATGGCTTGAAATTCTTTTTGTTGAAGGTGTCAATGATTCCTTGGAGGATATCGATGCTCTGTGTGAAGTCATAAAATCAGTCAAACCTACGCGTGTACAGATAGGTACCGTAGACCGCCCGCCTGCATATACCTCTGCAAAAAGAATAGACAATAAAAAAATGATGGATATATATGCTTATATGAGCTCGAGGGTTGGAAACGTCGATATAATAGGTTCTTTTAATAAAGAAAATGATGTTTTTTATGATGATATAGAGCGTTCTGTTGTGAAGATGATAAACATAAGACCGTGCTCCAAAAAAGAGTTGAAGGAAACATTCAGCGTTGACGATGCAAGAATAGATGAAATCTTAGATAAGTTGTTTAAGGAATCAAGAGCGTATAAACAAGATTTTGGAGGGAAGATATTTATAGTTGGAAACCGTTCTGTGGCGAGTATGCGCTAAATTTTAAACACTGAATTTATGTGGAGTTACACGCGGGATAATAACTGTGCATAGCATTAGTTAAAAAGTAGAAAACAGCCTGCATATTTGATATAAGTTTGTATGAAATCTGAAGGAGGGTGGTAAGTAGGGTGATTTTTATAGGTTCTGATCATGGTGGATATGAGATGAAGGAGATTATTAAGGACTTTTTAAAAGAAATAAAGGTTGATTTTGATGATTTGGGGACATACTCTGTATCGTCTTGTGATTATCCCGATATAGCAAAGAATGTTGCAGAGAGTGTAGTAAAAAACAGCGCAATGGGTATTTTGATATGCGGTAGCGGAATAGGCATGAGTATAGCCGCAAATAAAATTAACGGCATAAGGTGCGCATTGTGCCATGATGCTTATACGGCTGAGTATGCAAGAAGACATAATGATGCAAATATCATATCCTTCGGCGGAAGAACTACTGGTGCGGAAATTGCAAAACAGATGGTCAAAATATTTATATCAACAGGGTTTGATGGTGGAAGGCATAAAAGAAGAATAGATAAAATAGGCGATTTGGAGGATTTATGAGTAATCTAAAAAGTGTGGATTTTGAGGTTTATCAAGCTATAGAGAATGAAAAAAACAGAGAGAATTATGGCATAGAACTCATAGCAAGTGAAAATCTTGTATCTGAGGCGGTTTTGGAGGCTCAGGGTTCTGTGATGACAAATAAATATGCAGAAGGGTACCCCCATAAGAGATACTACGGAGGCTGCGAATATGTTGACGTTGTTGAAGATTTAGCAATAGAAAGGGCTAAAAAACTATTTAATGCAGAGCATGTCAATGTCCAGCCACATTCCGGCTCTCAGGCAAATATGGCTGTATATTTGGCTACGCTCCAACCCCAGGACAGAATTCTCGGTATGAGCTTGACAAATGGGGGGCATTTGACGCATGGCGCAGGTGTCAACTTTTCAGGGAAACTGTATGTAAGCTTTGGATATGGTGTAAATCCTGAAACGGGCATGATTGACTACGATGATCTTGCAGAGATTGCGCAGGAATTTAAACCGAGACTTATTGTATGCGGTGCGAGTGCATATCCGAGGGAGATAGACTTTAAAAAATTTAGAGAAATAGCAGACAGTGTTGACGCTTACTTAATGGCAGATATAGCCCATATTGCTGGACTTGTTGCAGCAGGATTGCATCAAAGCCCTATTCCTTATTGTGAATTTGTAACAACAACAACGCACAAGACATTGAGAGGTCCAAGAGGCGGAATGATAATGACAAAGGATTTTTTTGCCAAGCCGATAGATAAGATGGTTTTCCCGGGTATGCAAGGCGGCCCGTTGATGCATGTTATAGCTGCCAAGGCGGTTGCATTTAAAGAGGCATTGAGCGATGATTTTAAGGAATATCAGAAGCAAATTGTGAAGAATGCAAAAACACTTGCCAAGGTTTTGATGGAGAGTGGGTTTAAGCTTGTGAGCGGCGGAACGGATAATCACCTTATACTTGTTGATCTGACGGATAAGAATATAACAGGAAGAGATGCAGAAAATGCCTTGGGAAAAGTCGGTATTACCGTAAATAAAAATACCGTTCCGGGAGAGACAAGGAGCCCGTTTGTTGCAAGCGGGATAAGGATAGGAACTCCGGCTGTTACAACGAGAGGAATGAAAGAAAAAGAAATGGAGAAGATTGGTGAGTTCATAGTTGATACATTAAACAATATAGGCAATGAAAACAAATACAGACAGATAAAAGAAGAGGTGAGAAAGCTCTGCGAAGACTTTATTGTTTATCGATAATACTGCTGTTTGTTTTTGCGATAGATACATATGCGGTAGAACTATCATTTTTTAAAAAAGATAATTCTACCTATTTTGTTATTAAACATAGGCAGAAGAACGTCAAGATTGATGTGGAAAATAACTATTTTCTGGCATTTTTTAAAGGTAAAAGGGTTAAAAAAGAGATATTTCAAGACAATTTGACAGACGGGTTGTTTAAAGGGTTTTTTGTTGAAAATGTAGATAGTGGTTCCCGTATTATCATAAAAACAAGCAATGAATATGAACCCATATACAGCATTGATAATAATACCATAACAATTAGGGCACGTTTAAAGCAAAAAAAGAAGAATAGTATCGTTTATGGCAATATACCTTCGAATCTAATAGCTGTTCCCTTTTATATATCGGATAAAGTTTTTATGAAAAAGAACGCTCAAGAAAGTATGTCTTATGATGAATCACTGTTTTTTACAGGTGTAAAGATGTTTGCTAACAGAAATTATTCAATGGCTGCACAAGTTTTCGAGGAAATAATAGATAAATATCCTGAAAGTAATTTTTATATAAACAGTTATTTCCTGCTTGGAGACTGCTATAAAAACGCCAAGAAATATCAAAAGGCTATAAGTGTTTATAAAAAAGTTATAGATATTGCGCCCAAAAACAGTACAGCAGCACAAACACTCTTCAATATGGCGGATATATATGCTAATATGAAATATTACACGCGCGTAAGAAGTATATATAAATCCATAATAAAGGATTATGCAAATACAAAATGGAGCGATAAAGCGAGATATATGCTTGCAAAGAGCTATTATAATCAGAATAAATTTGATAAAGCTTTAAACATACTATTAAATACAGACAAAAATAGTAGCTATTATACCTTGAGTATGCTGCTTTCTTCAGAGATATTTATAAAGGAAAATAATGATGCCAAGGCTGTTCTGGCTTATTATTCAATATCGGATGGATTAAACTCCATAGATATACAGGTTTATCATAAAGAATTAATAGATGTTGCAGATGCTCTGTGTAGATTCAGTGATTACAGTGGCGCAGGCACAATATTCAAATATATAGAGACCAATAGTGATATATTAGAAAAATCGTATATAGGTAGAATGAAGTGCGACATTGATAGGTCTAATTACGATGATCTCAAAACAAGGGCTAACTATATTATTTCAACCTCAAAGAACAAAAACAATATATTTGAAGCAAAAAAACTGCTTGATAAAGCAAAACTTAAAAGAGGTGATGTGAACAAGGATACAATTAATAGGATTTTAAATAAATATGCCAACGATCCTGATGTTGCAGCACTGGCTTTGTATGTTTATGCTAAGAAAAACTATAAAAATGGTAATTACAAAAAAGCCATAGGTTATATTATCAAATTAAAGAAATTTTATCCTACAAGTTCGTATAATCAAAAAACACATACGATGGCAAAGGAAAGTATAAACAAACTTCTTGATGATTTTTATAGATACCCCAAGAAACACAGTCTGGATTTTATCTATAATGCCGTGATTTATCTGGATGCTTTTGAGGCTGATATGTGCAGACTATCTATCGCTTTGGCCGTTACGAACAATACAGAGGGTATGAATAAAATAGTGTCCCATATCAAGGATAAAAACTGCAGGGGATCTATGTATGCAAAGTACTATATAGAAAAAGGCGATGAAAAAAAAGCTTTAGAATATGTAGGAGATATAGAAAGAAGCAGTCCCTACATATATTATGTCGATATCATAATAGGGGATGTGAACTATTTTGATGGGCATTATAATCAGGCTGTCGAGTTTTATAAAAAATCATTGAATATTGAGGATAAACTTGTGAAAAATTATATATATTTAAGAATAGCGCGTGCTTTGTATGCATCCAAAGAGTGTGAGCAGTCTATACAATATACGAATAAGGTAAAAATAACACTGTATCAAAATGAAGCTAAATATTTAAAAGCGATAGATCTGTACAATCTTAGCAAATACAAAAAGGGTATATCCGAGTTTGGGTGTGTAGTTGATGATTTGGATTACAGGGAGAGGGCACTGTTCTATATATCTTTGTCGTATATGAAATTGAACGACGAAGCTAGTGCGGAAAAATATCTGAAAAAATTAGAAAATACTTACCCTAATAGTAAATATATAAAAACACTGAAGGTGCTTTTGCAATGAGCAACAAAGATCAGCTTGAGTCCATGTTTAGGGCTGTTCTAAAAACAAGCAGAGATTTAGAAGAGTCCTACAATGTATTAAAAAGGAAGTTTAATCTTTTAGAGATAAAGTTAGAGAATAACCGTAGATACCTTGAAAATATATTGAAAAGCATAAATACGGGTGTATGCTCTATTGATCTTGACTGCAAAGTTACGATATTTAACAGAGAGGCAACGTCTATATTTGAAATAGAGGAAAAAGATGCAAGAGGCTTAAATTTTCGTGATATTTTTCCCTTAAATGCAAAGAATGTTTTTGACCTTGTCGAAATGTTAAAAAATACGAAAAAACTGGAGATTCAAACAAAAAAGAAAAAAAAGAAAAAAATCAGTATATCGGCATCACCGATTACCGATGATGGTAAAATGGTCGGAGCCGTTATAATATTCTCAGACATTACAAGGATAGAGGAGCTTGAAGAGGAAAACAGAAGAAAGGAAAAATTGGCCATAATAGGCCAGATGGCAGCTTCTATTGCCCATGATATAAAGAATCCTCTCGCAAGCATTGAATTGCTTGTGCCTTTGATGTCAGATGATACAAAGAAGGACATATTGGATAATATTATGATAAGCATAAGAAGGATAGACAGCATAGTGAACAATACACTCCTTTTTACAAAGACAGCGTTGTATAGGCCTGAGTATTGTAACAGCGTTGAGTTTATGGAGAGTATAGAATCTGAGCTGTATGCCCACCTGCATGTAAAGAATATTGATTTTGTAAAGGAAGTTGAGGATTTTTCATTTGTAAGTGATAGAAATTTATTAAAAAGTGCCGTAGTGAATCTGATAGTTAATGCTGTAGATGCTGCTTTAAGTAGGGTAGAGATAAAGGTATATCAAAAAAACAAAAAGTCGGTTTTTGAAATCAACGATGATGGAAAAGGTATAGGACGCGAAGAAAAAAAACATATATTTGAACCATTTTATACAAGTAAAAAAAATGGCACTGGGCTTGGTTTGTCTATAGTAAACAAGGCTGTTAGTGCAATAGGCGGTGAAATAGAGCTAAACACAAACAGTAGAGGAACATCATTTAAGATATATATATGAAAAACTTTATTTTATGGATCAGGATTGTTTTGAAAACAGTTATATACGGTATAAAGTTTTTACATACTGGCGATAGGTCTATTTTAAGACGGTGGACTTCTGATATATTAAGGATCAGCAATGTGGATGTTGTGTGCAAAGGGAAATTCCCGGATAGACCCTTTATCATTATGGCAAATCATGAGAGTTATTTTGATATATTCTCAATGTTTTACTGCTGCGATTTCAATCTTGTGTGGTTTGCGAAAAAAGAACTGTTTAAATTGCCTATATTTGGCAAGGCGTTAAAAAGGCTCAACTCCATAGCTGTGGACAGGAATAATCCAAAGAGGGATTCCATTGCTGTATTAAGGGCGTTGAAGAATATGAAAAAGGATGAGTCGATTGTTATTTTTCCACAGGGCACAAGAAAAAATTACTCTACTTTCAAGAAGGGAGGTATACTAATAGCCAAGAAAAAGAATATTCATATAGTACCCGTAAAGATAACAAATTCAAAAAACATACTATCGAGTGATTCATGGAAGATCAATCCCGGGAGAATAACCGTTGCTGTACTTAATGAAATAGATGTAGAAAACCATTCTGCCGATGAAATTGAAAATATTATCAGGAGTGAACTGTATGAGTAGAAAATCTATATTTTATATTATTTTTGTTATATTTTTTTTGGCCTCATGTTCTACATACAGGGGCGAAAATCTCGTTGAGCGGATAAGGAACGGATATTATCCGTATAAGGTGCAAGAACATGTTGAACCTGGATATACTCAATACGGTATTGCATCATGGTATGGGAAGGATTTTCACGGTAAAAGAACGGCAGACGGTGAAATATACAATATGTATGCAAAAACCGCAGCGCACAAAACATTGCCGTTTGGCACTTATGTGAAGGTTATAAATTTAAACAATCATAGAAAAACGGTTGTAAGAATAAACGATAGAGGACCTTTTGTAGGTGATAGAATTATAGATCTATCCTATGCTGCAGCGAGGGATTTGGGAATGATAGGCAAAGGAACAGCAAGGGTAAAACTTGTTGTTTTGTCGGATAAGGAGCTTGGATACTCTAATGCCGATATCGATGATATAGAGAGCTCTGATCTTGAAGGTTACAGTGGAAATGCGTTGTATACGGTGCAAATTGGCTCTTTCGAATCTCTTTCAAATGCAGTAAATTTCAAAAATAAAGCAGCTAAGCATATCTCGAATGTGTACATAAAAAGGGTCATTTTAGGCGGACGTGTACTATACAGGGTAGTGGTAGGTAAATTTAACAGTAAACAGGCTGCTGTTGATTTTGCATATAAAAACATTGTTCCGATATTCGGTAGTTTTTGCATTAGCGCCAAATAATGTATATAAGTGCCATTGCATATAGTCTATTAAAAAACCTTTCCTCAAAAATTGTTATTTTGAAGGATAATACGGAAATAGACAATCTGTTTATATCTTTAAAGTTTTTCTCTATTTTTTTTAAAAAAAAGATGAATGTGGAACAGTTTTATTCTTATGAAATTCCACCCGTATCATCTATTCCTCCTTCGTCTAATATAGTCTCCAGGAGAATAAAGTCTCTCTATTCGTTAATAAACGGCGAAGAGAATCTTGTTTTTTTGACCGATATCAATGCGATTTTGCAGCCTGTTATGAGAGAAGAAGATTTTTTTGATAAATTTATGAGCATACATACAGGTGATGAGATAAAGATGGAGGATTTGATAAAAGAGCTTGTATCTATGCACTATACAAAAAAGGATTTTGTTGAAGAACCCGGAGATTTTGCAAAAAGGGGCTATATTGTGGATATATTTTCACATATTTACGATAAGCCGTTAAGGATTGAATTTTTTTCGGATGAGGTGGAAAGTATAAAACTTTTTTATATTGCCAACAAAAAAACATTCAAGTATATCGACTGTGCGCATATATCCCCTGCATGTGAATATGAATATAGAAATGATAATTACGGATATTTGAATGTTGCTATCAAGAAGCCTGCATTTTTGGTTGATTATGACAGTATCAATAAACTATCTGTGTATAAAAATTTTGATGAAGATTTCATTAATAGTGCTTTATCAAGCCTGCAACTGTATAAAGATTCTTATAACTGCGATATTTTTTTAAATAAAAACAGACTGTGGGATTTTTTGAAATCATCAACAGATATAGAAGAATTTTATGATTATAGTGTTGTGTTTGCCGATAATTTATCCATAGATGAAAAAATATTAAGAATAAAACAGGAAGCTGAGCGCAGCAGGGTTGTAATAGCCTGCGCATCCAATATAAGGTTAGAGAGGGTAGATAGGTTTTTAAGGGATAAGGGCATCATTGCGCGCAGAACGTATATGGATAAAAACGGCGTGTATTTATCTGACGGTTTTTTAAAAAAGGGTTTTTTTGATAAGAAAAACAGAATTGCATTCGTAAGTTTTGAAGATTTGTTTGGAAAAACCGTGCAGGTTTATACACGAAAAAGAGCAATAAAATCGAAAACATTTGAGTTGGGCGGCAAGGTTGTGCATAAATCGTACGGTATAGGCATATATAGGGGTATAAAAAAGTTGGAAATCGAAAGCGAACTGCAGGATTTTATAGAGATAGAGTATGCAAAAAAAGATAAACTGTATGTACCTGTATACAGTATTGACAATGTTTTTGAATATCATGGCGCCGAAGAGTTGAGTTCTTTGTCCAGCAGTAAATGGAAAAAAACGCAGGATAGTATTAAAAAATCCGTAAAAAAAATATTGACGGAGCTTGTAAACACCTATGCCAAAAGGCAGCTCGTTCAAAGAGAACCGTTTATTGTTGACACTGTGGAATATAGAGAGTTTGAAGCTATGTTTGAGTATGAAGAAACGCATGATCAGATGAGGGCTATTGAGGATATTGAAAATGATATGGGATTGCAAAAACCTATGGACAGGCTTATTTGCGGTGATGTTTCGTTTGGCAAAACGGAGGTTGCCATGAGAGCGGCGGCTATATCGGTTTTTAACAACAGGCAGGTGGTATTTGTAGTTCCTACAACGGTTTTATCCATTCAGCACTACAAAACGCTTATAAAGAGATTTGAGCAATTTCCTGTTAATATAGCTATATTAAATAGATTTAGTACAAAAAAAGAGAGAGAAGATGTTCTGAGTAAGCTAAAGAGGGGCACTATAGATATACTTATCTCTACACACTCTATATATTCGGATAAAGTAGAGTTTGCAAATTTGGGGCTTGCCATAATAGACGAAGAACATCGTTTTGGTGTTAAAATTAAAGAACATTTGAAATCTAAATATCCTACTATTGATATGCTGTATCTAAGTGCTACACCCATTCCCAGGACATTAAATATGGCTTTAAACAATATATTTGATATTAGTATAATAAAGACGCCTCCATTGGAACGTAAGCCTATAGAAACATTTGTATTAAACAGAAAACAGTCGGTTATAAAAGATGCGATCTTGAAAGAACTCTCCCGAAAGGGAAGTGTTTATTTTGTTCACAACGATATAGAAACAATAGAGGGTGTAAAAGATGAACTTGATAGGCTTGTGCCGTTTGCAAAAAAAACTGTGATGCATGCCAAAATGCCTAACAAAAAAATAAAGGGTATATTGGATGATTTTAATAACGGCAAATTTGAAATACTTATAGCTACCTCTATAATTGAATCCGGCTTGAATATCAAGAATGTTAATACAATAATAATAGACAATGCCGATAGATTTGGCTTGGCTGATCTGTATCAGCTGCGTGGCAGGGTAGGCAGAGGAGGCAGGGTTGCCTATGCTTATCTTTTAAAGAGTAAAAACATTTCTGAGAACGCAAAAAAAAGGCTTCGCTTTATGAAGGAGTTTGTTGAGCGCGGCATAGGGTTTAATTTAGCGCTTAAAGATATGGAAATCAGGGGTGGAGGAAATATACTGGGAAAGGATCAGTCGGGTAAAATTAAGTCTGTCGGTTTTGAGACATATGCTTCTTTAATTGAGGAGGCTATAGGCGAGATAAAGAATAAGCCTGTTGAGAGGGATGTTGAAATAAAATGTTCTTTTGACGCATATATAAGTGATGATTTTGCTAATGATGAAAATAGGTTTGCTATATACAAGATGATTTATTCTGCTAAGACATGCGAGGAACTTGAGATTATACAAAATGAAATAAGTGATGAATTCGGTGCGTTGCCCAATGAGGTTAAAAATCTATTCCTTATAGCATATCTTAAGATTGTCGCAAAGAGGATTTTTGTAAAATCTTTGTCTTTGTCTAAAAGAGGTGTTTTAATCGAGTTTTACATGGATGCCGATATAGATACGGATAAATTAATTAAAACAGTTGAAGAATATGAAGGGAGGTTTATCTCAAATACATCTGTATTTTTTGATAAACTTGGGAATAAATTTGATGAAATATACATAAAACTTAAAAACATCTTGCAGAAGGTTAGATAATTTTAGTATACTAACCCTTAGAAGTTATTGTTGGGAGTGGAGAAAAATGAGAAAAGTATTATTTTTGTCTCTATTTTTTATTGTATTTGCCTGCAGCCAGGCGTTTTCAAAGGAAGTTGTTGCAGATAAGATTGTTGCTACTGTTGAAGGTCAGCCTATAACAGCCTATGAATTGTCAAGCATAGCCGGGTTTTATGGAACGAAGGATTTAAATACATTGGTAAATCGTGTAATTGATGATTACGTAATTATGTACTATTCCAAAAAGATGGGTATAGTTGTAAGCGATGAAGATATCAATAAATTTATAGCGAATATGGCTTCAAGAAATAATATGAGCGTTGAGGATTTTTTGGCAAGTGTGAAAAAAAGCGGGATTGATTTGGATTACTATAAAGAAGGTGTTAGGCTGGGTCTTTACAGACGTAAATTTGCATCCAAAATGTTTGCCTATTCTATTCGTATAAGTAAAGAGGATGTTGAAAGATACTACAATCTTCACAAGAAGGATTTGAGGGCAAATCCCGTTTTTATAATGAATATTATAGCCATAAAGAATAAAAAAACAGCCGAGTATGTTTTTAAAAAATTGCAAAATGGAGCTGATTTTAGCAAGTTAAAAAACAGGTTTTCTCTTGATAAAGAAGCAGTAAAGGCTATTCCGCTTTCGGCTTTTAATAAAGAAATTCAAGCTGAACTCTCCGGATTAAAAAAGGGAGATATTAGTAATATTATTGAAGCCAGCGGTGTTTTTTATATCGTAAAAATTATAGATAAAAAAAATGCTGAAGCCGATTTAAATTCTATGAGCGGCAGGATAAAAAATATTTTGTTCGAAAAAAAGATCAAGGCAAGGGTTTCAAGCTGGCTGAAAATGGTGAAATCAAGGACAGATATAGAGATTTTTTAATGAGATTGGATCAATATTTAAAGGAAACACGCATCATAAAGAGAAGGACTTTGTCAAAGCAGATGTGTGATGAAGGGTTTGTATTTGTTAACAAGAAAAAAGCCAAAGCATCACATGAGGTAAAAGAGGAAGAGGAGATAGAAATTTTTTTTAAACAGAAAAGGACTGTTTATAAAGTGGCGTGCATACCGAAGAAAGGAACTTCTAAAGTTGAGGCGCATAAATTTTATGAGGTATTAGATGAATCGTACTACGAACAATAGACCCGTAATAGGCATTACAATGGGAGATCCATCGGGCATTGGGCCTGAGATTATTATTAAACATATTATGTATGAAGCAACCTTGAAGGATAAACTTGTGGTGTTTGGTTCTAAAGAGGTTTTTGAATATTACCTAAATTTATTCGATATTGCCATACCTATTAACATTATCGATGATGTTGATAGTATAGATAGACTCTACAAAGATAGAGAACTTAATCTGATTCAAACTATGAAGTTTGATATGGACAAATTCGAGGTTGGAAAACTGAATAAATATTCCGGAAAATGGGCGTTTATTTGTGTCTTGAAAGCCATTGATGCTGCCAAAGATAAAAAGATAGATGCAATTGTAACGGCTCCTTTAAATAAAAAGGCTATGAATTTGGCAGGATTTCATTATCAGGGACATACTGAAATATTGGCAGAAAAAACGAATACGGAAAAATATGTTATGATGCTTGCATCTAAAAGATTTAGAGTAGCTCTTGTTACAACCCATATTTCCATAAGAGAGGTTCCTGATTTAATAACAAAAGATAGAGTATTGGAGGTAATAAGAATTGTTAATGGTGATTTAAGGAAGAGATTTGGTATAGAAAAACCTAAGATTGCAGTTAGCGCTCTTAATCCTCATGCATCTGAAGGCGGTCTGATGGGTGATGAGGAGGAAAAAGAAATTATTCCTGCCATAGAAGAGGCAAAAAGAGATGGTATTTATGTTGAAGGCTGCTTTGCTGCAGATACTCTATTTACAAAGGATAAACGTACAAGTTATGACTGTTTTGTTGCCATGTACCATGATCAGGGACTTATACCGATTAAATCTGTATATTTTGATAGTAGTGTCAATATAACGCTCGGTATTCCCATTATTAGGACATCACCGGATCATGGAACGGCATTTGATATAGCAGGTAAGCTGAAAGCTAACCACAAAAGCTTTACTGAGGCAGTAAGGCAAGCTCACAGAATGGCTAAATGGAAACAAAAAAATCCTTAGGGCAGCATTTTTTGCACGATGAAGGAGTGATTACAAGAATAGTTGAAGAGGTAAAAAATGCTAAGCGTATTGTTGAAATTGGAGGAGGGCAAGGAGCATTAACCAAAGAACTTGTTAAGTTGGGGATTCCGTTAACGGTTATAGAAATTGACGGGCGTTTATTCGATTTTTTGAAAGATAAATTTTACAATTATAATGTAAATATTATTCATGGGGATGCTTCATTGTTTAAGCTCGACAAACCTTCTACCATTGTTGGAAATCTTCCCTACAATGTTTCTAAAAGAATAATAAAAAATATGGTATTGCAGAAGAAGGAAATAGAAAAAATGGTTTTTATGGTTCAAAAAGAGGTAGCTGATTCTATAGTTGCTAAGGTGGGAAGCCGCGAATACTCTAAGTTTAGTGTTTTAAATCAACTTTTTTTCAATGTTGAAAAATTGTTCAACGTTAAAAGCGGAGCGTTTAGTCCACCACCCAAAGTAGAGTCAAGTATTGTGCAATTTGAACCCTATAAAACCAATGTTTTAAATTCAGACATAAGCGATAAATTTTTTGAGTTTTTGAATATACTGTTTTTGCATAAGAGAAAAACAGTAAAGAATAATATTAAAAATATATTAAAAGAAGATAAAAAGGTAGAGGATTTGTTGGGCAAAAGACCTCAAAATCTTACATTGCATGAAATATATCAAATCTATTTGGGGTGTTCCTATGAATGAATATGTTAAGATAATACCGCTTGGCGGTTTGGGTGAAATTGGAATCAATTCGACAGTTTTTGAAACAGAAAATGATATGGTTCTAATTGATGCAGGACTTATGTTTCCTGAAGAGGACATGCTCGGTGTAGATATTGTTATACCTGATTTTAGTTATATATATGAGAATAGCGATAAATTTAAGGCTCTCGTCTTAACACACGCTCATGAGGACCATGTCGGCTCTATTCCCTATCTATTGCAGAATATAAAAGTGCCAATATACGGAACTAAATTGACACTCGGTTTGGTGAGGCAAAAATTAAAGGAATTTAAATTGAACGATACCGAGATGATAGAGATAGAACCAAGACACAAGTTTTCAATCGGTGATTTTGAGTTTGAGCCAATAAGAACAACACATTCCATAGTGGATGGAGTAGGCTTTGCAATAAACACGAGTGTTGGAACTATTATACATACGGGTGATTTTAAAATAGACCAGACACCTGTTGACGGAAAACCTTTTGACATTCTGAAATTTGCAGAATACGGTTCAAGCGGTGTAAAACTTTTGATGAGTGATAGCACCAATGCAAACAGACCCGGATTTACAGGCTCGGAAAAGAATGTAAGAAAAGCTCTTTCTTCAATATTTTTTTCATCGAAAGGAAGAATTCTTCTTGTGACTTTTGCTTCAAACATTCACAGAATTCAGCAGGTCATAAATACTGCTATTGAAACAAAAAGGAAGGTGTGCATAACAGGGAAAAGTATGCTACAAAATGCAACGATTGCAAGAGAACTCGGTTATCTCGATATTCCAAAGAGTATATCGATAGCAGAGAATGATTTAGACAACTATCCTGACAATGAAATTGTTATAGTTACCACCGGTTCTCAAGGTGAACCTATGAGTGGATTATCAAGAATAGCTCTGGGTGAACATAAGAAAATTAAGATTAAGCCTTCTGATACGGTTGTTATTTCCGCTAAGGCAATACCCGGAAACGAAAGGGCTATACTAAAGGTAATAAATTCTCTAATGAGAAAAGGAGCCAATGTCTTCTTTGAGGGCAACTCCAATGTTCATGTTTCAGGCCATGCCTCTCAAGAAGAATTGAAGCTTATGATTAATATAGTTAGGCCGGAATATTTCATGCCCATACATGGCGAATATATGATGAGAAGAAAACATGCAGATATAGCTATGGATTTGGGTATAGATAAGAACAAAATCTTCAATATAGATAATGGTGACGTACTAAAGGTTACAAAAGAAGGGATAAAGAAAGATGGGTCCGTAAGGGCAGGCAGGGTATTTGTGGACGGTAAAGGCGTTGGCGATATTGAAGATATGGTTCTAAGAGACAGATTAAGATTATCTACGGATGGTTTTATTTCTATAGTTGTAATTGTCAATAATGCTACAGGTGAGCTTATCAGTGACCCTGAGATTATTACAAAGGGCCTTCTTTATGAGGAAAAGTCTCAGCATCTGCTTCACGAGGCGACCATGATGATAAGAAATTTGATAAATCAGAGTGATGTAAATATGAAAACTGATGCTTATGAAATAAAAAAGAAGATTAGGAAAGCCATGAATAAATTTTTATATAAGAAATTAATGAGAAATCCTATGGTTCTTCCGATAGTTATGGAAGTATGAAAAAGAATATCAATGCTTTTAGTATTACTTTAATATTTTTATCTGTAATCTTTTTTTTATCTCTAATTTCATATAATTTTAGCGATGTTTTTTATCCGCATAATCATTTAAACAACCTAATGGGGCTGTTTGGCTTGAATATATCTTATTATATGCTGAGTAATTTTGGTATTTTGGCATTTTATGTCCCTATCTTTTTTATTGTATCCATATTTTCATACTCTGTTTCATCGGCTAAATTTGTTCGCAGTCTGGTATTCTCATTAATTTTTATGTTTTTGGGTGATGTTATTCTTTATGCTGCATTTGGAGCAGATCATAACCATCTTATGGGTTTTGGATATTATATGTGTGGCAGCATAGGTTATATATTTGGTCCTGGCATAAAATATATACTTGGCAGGGTGGGTATATTTATCATTATTTTGCCTATGTTCCTGTTTGCCCTTTTTTTTAGCTTGAAGGAGTTTTCTATCTTTGTATTAAACAGAATTAGGATTGAAAAGAAAAATGAGAACAAAAATAGCATTGAGAAAGTAAAAAAAAACAGGCAAGGTGAGAGAAAAGATACAATTTTACATGGAGATATACATAATGATAACGGTAAAGATAGCAATAGTAGACTCAACGATTTTACTATAGAGCAAACAGATATTAGATATAATACAAACCATAACGATAAAGTAGACAAACCCGTTATAGATACAGAATTCTTAGATAAGAAAGAGGAGAAGGCGAATATAAAAAAATCGAGTGAGGGGGGATATTCCTTCCCAACTTTGGAATTTTTGGATGAGCCTATACATGTAGAAACAGAGATTCAGGAAGAGGAGATATACAGAAATGCAAAAGTGCTGGAGGAGAAGTTAAAGAATTTCGGAGTGGAGGGTAGAGTGGTTAATGTAAGGCCTGGACCCGTAATTACGATGTATGAATTTAAACCGCGTTCAGGTATAAAGATTAGCAAGATATCTAATCTTTATAACGATCTTGCTATGGCTATGAAGGCTATGTCGGTAAGAATTGTTGCCCCCATTCCCGGCAAGGCTGTAGTTGGAATAGAGATTTCAAATCCAAAAAGGCAAACCGTGTTTATGAAAGATATTCTCTCGTCAAAAGCTTTTGCAAGTTCTCATTCTAAGTTAACGCTTGCTTTGGGCAAGGATATAGTTGGAAATTCTTTTGTAACAGATCTGTCAAAAATGCCCCATCTTTTAATAGCAGGGGCTACAGGCTCAGGGAAAAGTGTTTCTGTTAACAGTATGATTATTAGTATACTCTACAAGTCTACTCCGGATGAGGTAAGATTTGTTATGATAGACCCTAAAATGTTGGAGTTATCGATATACGATGGCATACCTCATATGTTAATGCCTGTTGTTGTAGATCCAAAGGAGGCAGGCGGGTCGTTGGCAGCTTTGGTCAATGAAATGGAAACGCGATATCATATAATGAGTGAAGTGGGTGTGAGAAATATAGACGGATTTAACGCAAAGGCAAAAAGGGGAATAATAGAATATCCTGCCATGCCTTATATTGTTGTTGTGATAGATGAATTGGCAGATCTTATGATGATTGCGGGCAAAAAAATTGAGATGCATATAGCAAGACTGGCTCAGATGGCGCGCGCGGCTGGTATTCATATGATAGTGGCAACACAAAGACCAAGTGTTGATGTATTGACTGGGCTTATCAAGGCAAACTTTCCTGCAAGGATATCCTTTAAGGTGTCATCTAAAATTGATTCAAGAACTATACTGGATATGCAAGGAGCGGAGGCTCTGCTTGGCAGAGGCGATATGCTTTTTATGCAGCCTGGAACATCATCTCTCGTTAGGGTACATGGTGCTTTCATTAGTGATGATGAGATCAAGAATGTTACTGACTTTATTAAAACACAGGGAACTCCGCAATACGACGAAGAACTTATCAATGCCACAAAAGAAGCTGTAGGTATGAATGATGATGGAGATTTTGAATTGGATGAAATGTTCGATGATGCTTTAAATGTTATTAAAGAAGGCGGAAACCCCACAATTTCTTATATACAAAGAAGACTTAAGATAGGTTATAATAGGGCTGCAAGAATTGTTGAACAAATGGAAAAAAAAGGTATACTAACAAAACCAGATGAAAGAGGTAAAAGGGAAATCTTATTTTAGCCGGAGGTTGCTATGGCTCTTGTTGTTCAAAAATATGGCGGTACATCAGTTGGAAGTGTAGAACGTATAAAAATTATATCTCAACATATTAAAGAGACAAAAGATAAGGGAAATAAAGTTGTTGCCATCGTTTCTGCCATGTCTGGCGAAACAGATAGATTGATAAATTTAGCAAAAGAACTCTCAAATAACCCAAGTGAAAGAGAGATGGATCTGCTTTTGTCAAGTGGAGAAAGGATATCAAGTGCTCTTGTTGCAATAAGACTGAATGAGCTTGGAATAAAGGCTGTAGCTATGACCGGAAGGCAGTGTGGAATAGTTACAGATGAGATACATACAAAGGCAAGGATAAAATCTATAGATGCCAGGAGTATATTGAACTATATTGACGACGATTATGCGGTTATTATTGCAGGCTTTCAGGGTATAAGTGAAAAGACAGGTGATGTAACAACATTGGGAAGAGGGGGTTCTGATACTACCGCTGTTGCCATAGCAGCTGCCCTAAAAGCTGAAGTATGCGAGATATATACCGATGTTGATGGTATATATACGGCTGACCCTCGCATAGTTAAAAATGCAAGGAAGCTTGACAAAATAAGCTATAGTGAGATGATGGAGCTTGCAAGTCTTGGTGCCAAAGTTTTACAGATAAGATCTGTAGAATTTGGCATGAAATACAATGTGCCTATTATGGTTTTGTCCAGTTTTACATTTAATAAAGGTACTTTGGTAACAAAGGAGGATAATGATATGGAAAAAATTTTAGTTTCCGGTGTTGCACAGGATAAAAATCAAGCGCGGCTGAAGATTAATAATGTTAAAGATGAACCTGGCATTGCCTCTAAAATATTCAATACTATAGCTAACAATAATATAAACGTTGATATAATAGTGCAAAATGTCAGCGATGATGGTAAAGCTACAGATATATCATTTACCGTCCCTATGGATGATGCAGACAAGGCATTTAATCTTTTGAAGGATCTTTCAAAAAAATTGGGAGCGGGGAAAGTTTCTATCAATACTGATGTTGCCAAGGTTTCTATAGTAGGTGTAGGTATGAGGTCTCATCCGGGTGTTGCTGCAAAGATGTTTGACTCTTTGGCAAAAGAGGGGATAAATATCAGAGCTATATCAACATCTGAGATTAAGGTATCATGTTTAATAGATGAAAAATATACGGAACTTGCGGTTAGAACGCTACACGAAGCTTTTCATTTAGGAGTGTGATTAGTAAATATATGGAGATTTGACGATGCTGTAAGGTTGCATAAGGAGGGAAGTTATGTTGGTGCTGGATTTTGAGAAGCCTATATATGATATAGAAGAAAAAATAAACAATCTTAAAAAAATGGCTAATGATAAAGGAATAGATGTTTTAAGCGAAATAGAAAATTTAGAGAAAAAGAAGGATGAAATTTTAAGGGCTGAATTTGAGAATTTATCAATAGATAAAGTTATAAAAATAGCGCGTCATCCCAACAGGCCATATACTCTTGATTATATCAAGTATATAGTTGAAGATTTTACTGAGGTTCATGGAGACAGATCCTTTAGAGATGATAAAGCGATAGTTGCAGGTTTCGGATATATAGAAGGTCAAAAGGTTGCAATAATAGGCCATCAAAAGGGTAAAAATACCAAAGATAATCTTTATAGAAATTTTGGTATGGCTAGTCCTGAAGGGTATAGAAAAACTCAGCGAGTTATGAAATTAGCCGAAAAGTTTGATATACCTATTGTGACATTTGTAGATACACCTGGTGCATATCCGGGAATAGGCGCAGAAGAAAGAGGCCAGTCACAGGCTATAGCAAAAAACTTGTATGTCTCTTTTGAAACTGAAGTGCCCATAGTTGTTGTTGTGACAGGAGAAGGTGGAAGCGGTGGTGCTTTGGCCATATCAAGTGGGGATAGGATAGGTATGCTTGAATTTTCTATATACGGCGTTATTTCTCCTGAAGGGTGTTCATCTATTCTTTGGAGAGATACCGAGCATTCGATTGAGGCTGCAAAGGCAATGAGGGTAACTGCCAAAGATTTGTATGAAATGGGAATTATTGATGAAATTATTAAAGAGCCTCTTGGTGGGGCGCACAGGGACTATTCAGGAGCTGCAATGAATGTTAAAAACTTTATTGTGAAGAACTTGCATGATCTAAGGGCTTTGAATAAGAAAAAATTATTGGAAAAGAGATGGAAAAAATGGAGAGAGATGACAACGCAATTTCTGTAGAAAAACTCGATGATTTGAGAAAAAAAATTAGCGATATAGATGTAAAAATTATTAAATTACTTGAGGAAAGGGCTTATTTTGTCCAAAATGTTGGTAAAATAAAAAGGGACAACAAGATGCCTTTCTATTCACCCGACAGAGAAACAAAGGTATACGACATAATTGAGAAAAATGCCTCTGGATATTTTCCAATCAGAAGCCTTAAAATAATTTTTAGAGAGATAATGAGTGCATCAATAAGACTTGAAGAGCCACTTGTAATTAGTTATCTTGGTCCGGAAGCCACATTTACACATCAGGCTGCAATAGAGCGTTTTGGGCTTTCTTTACACTACGTACCTGAGGAATCTATAGAAGATGTGTTTATGGATATTGAATCGGAGCGTGCTGATTTTGGTGTTGTTCCGATAGAAAATTCAATTGAAGGCGTTGTAAACTATACACTCGATATGTTTGTCAACTCGTCTGCAAAAATTGTTTCTGAGATTATAGTTGATATAAAACACAATCTTCTGTCAAAATCCAATTCACTTGAAGATATAAAGGCTATCTATTCCCATCCAAATGCTTTGGGACAGTGCAAGGGGTGGATAAAAAAGCATTTACCCAATGTAATGCTATTTGAAACTACCTCAACGGCAAAAGCTGCAAAAATAGCCGAGCAAGATTCATCAGTTGCTGCAATTGCTTCTTCTGCCGCTGCGGATATATATTCTCTCAATATACTTGCAAAAGGTATAGAGGACAAAATAAACAACATAACGCGTTTTTTGGTTATAGGTAGAAAGATACCGAAAAAAAGCGGCAACGACAAGACCTCTTTTATGTTTACTATTAAGGATAGGGTAGGTGCACTATATCAAATCCTTGAGCCGTTTTATAAAAAAGGTATAAATCTTACGCGTATAGAATCTCGTCCTTCAAAACAAAAAAACTGGTCTTATATCTTTTTTGTTGATGTAGATGGCCATGTAGATGATACAAATATTCAAGATTCGTTAAAAGAGATAGAAAACCTGACTGTTTCATTGAAAATAATGGGCTCTTATCCAAAAAGCTCAAAGGTTTAATTTTTCATACAATCCAGATATATTTGTTCATATTTTTTCGCCATCTCTTTTGGTGAAAATTCCATAGGGTCAAAATTAACAGCAATAGGGTTTTCGAGCAGGGTTTCCATTGCTTCTTTGAGATTTAATACATCTTTCGGCTTGACTAAAATGCCGTTGTTTTTAACAAGGTAATGTGCGCTTCCTATATCTGTTGCAACTATTGGAATTTTGCAGGAAAGAGCCTCTTTTATGGCAGCAGAAGAACCTTCCCCAAACAGCGAGGCTACCACGCATGTATCACTTGAGGCATAAACGTAGCGTGTATCTTTGACAAAGCCAAGAAGTATAACATCTTTTTTTAATCTCAGTTTATCAATCAGCTCCGTGAGCTGTTCATTGTTGCCCTTGCCGGCTATTAGCAGTTTAACATGTGGAAAATCTTTTTTAAGCAAACTGAAGGCTCTTATTAAATATTTTTGCCCTTTCATGGACTCTATTTTTCCTACATTACATATATACCTGAAACTTCCATTCAAGTCCAACATTTTCAGTGCCTTTTCCCTTTTTGGGCAATTCAAAAATTTTGTATCTACGGCACTTTCTATCCAGTCTATATTTTTTAAAAAGTTTAATTGGTTGATGATGGCTTTTGATACTACCACAATCCTGTCAAATGTTTTGTACTTTAATTTTTTTGCGGGATTTATTATAGGTATGCTTACCCTTCTTGTAGCAACGGTTTTTAGATGTGTTATAAACTTCAAAACTGATGCGTAATTGGCTGCCGTGCCTGTATGTGCATGAATAATATTGATATGATTATCATTTATCAGTCGTTTGAGTTTCGCAATTGAAGATATGTCAAAACCGCTTGAAAATCTCAGAGGGTATGTGTTTTTATACCCTCTAAAGAATTCTTCAATATCGCTGCCTCTTCTAACCGCAATAAAAGAGTTAAACCTATTGTTATCAAGATTATTTATTAGTAGCTTTAACTGTTTCTCCCCGCCGCCGAGATTTTTTTCTGTATCTATGTGGAGTATGTTAAATTTTTCTATAGACCGCTCCATATGCCTTTGCCAGCAGTTTATTTGAATATAGCCTTACCCTTGATTTAAACCAATCCATATCCTTTTTCCATATACCGAATCGTTTTATTTCGAATGGCGAATCTCCATAGGAATTTGATCCTGGCTTTGTTGTGAACATGTATTGGAATCCAACATCTTTGGCTATTTCTAAGGATTTGTCGTTATATGCACCCCATGGCCAGGAAAATGTTTTACATACTTTTTTTACTTCCCATCCTATCTCGCCCTTTGATACCTCGAGGTCCATTTTTACCCTTTTTGTATATTCGTTATCTGTTTCAAATTCACCGATTTTATCTGTGTTTTTTTCTTTTTTGTACTCTTTAACTATACTGTTTAGTTCATCTTCCCAATTGTCTTTCTCGAAAAACTTAATATAGCCGTTACCGCGCACGTGCTGTATCAGTCTCTCCCTTAAATCTTGATATGCAGTAAACTCTTTTGCTATAAACTCAGGTTTTCTTTCAAAGTTTGGAGTTCCAAGTCTTTCATCTCCTTTGATGCTGCTCCACGCAGACAACCTATCTTGAGGATGATTGAATCCAACCATTTTATCTGAAGCATATACTTTTCTGTGAAATTTGCTGTGAGGTTCTATATCTATTACACCGCTCTGGTTCATTTCTCTAACCTCTCTCCAGCACAATCTACGCTCTAATTTCTTTTTTACGCCATTATTTATAACAAAATTGGCACTGCATTTTGGCATCATTTCTTTTGTTATTTTTCCACTATAAAGGTCGTCTAAATTAAAGCCAAGAAACTCATCCTCTTCAACATTCCATGATACAATAAAGGCAATAGCTTTGAGACCGTATTTTTTTAACAGTGGGTAAGCATATACCCAGGTGTCCAAATAGCCGTCATCTATTGTTATAACTACACCTTTTTTGAAGCTTTTTTTGCCTGTTGTCATAAATTCTCCGAGCTCTTGTGCGCCTATGGATTCATATCTTTCTGATTTTAAAAATTTTAATTGTTCTTCAAACAGTTCCGGCGGTATAGATAGTACATCATCATCATAGTTTATATGATGGTACAATAAAACAGGTACGCTGTCTTTACTCATATTTTCCCTCCATTAGTGTTTTTACAGCATTGAATACTTCTTTTGGTTTTATATCTTTCATGCATCTATGGTTATTTTTTTTGCATTTGTTGCTACCGTGCAGGGAACACGGTCTACAGCTCAATTTTTTTTCCAAAACAATACTTTTCCCCTTCGGATAAAATCCAAACCCTTTAACTGTAGGTCCAAAGATAGCCACAACTGGTATATTAAGCGCTGTTGCCATGTGCATTAGCGCAGAGTCGTTTGATACAACAACAGAACAGTTGCTCATATGCTCTGCCGTTTCTTTAATAGACAATTCTCCTGCAAAATTCACACAGTTTTTATAACCTTTTTGTATATAATTTGCAATATTAGCTTCATCTTTTGAGCCAAAAATATGTACTGCATAATCTGTATCTTTTTGAATAATACCGACAAGCTCTCTAAAATACTCTTTTGGCCATCTTTTTATTTTCCATTTAGCACCTGGTGCAATGCCAATAATATTTTTTTTATTTTGAAGGGGATGTTTTTCTAAGAATAGAATGGGTTTGGCATCTTTTTTTGCATTTGGTATTAACTCCAATTGATCCTCTATATTGTAAATACTTTTTCTGTCTTTTATAAAAAAAAGCGGCTTGCCGTAGAGTAATTTGTATCTATAGAGTGTATATTTATTAACTCTTTTAATTTCCTTGGCACTAATAAGAAATGATAGTAGAATACTTCTTAGGTTTTTATGGAGATCGAAAATACAATCAAACTTCTCATTTATATTTTTAGCAAAGTGAAATATCGATTCTTTCTTTTTTAGAGCGATAACTTTATACAGATATGGCTGCCCCTCCAATATCTCCGCAAAATCCTCTTTTGTTGCGTAATATATCTTACTATCTGGATATGCTTCTTTGAGAGCTTTTAAAAATGCAGTTGTTATAATGATGTCCCCAAGTGATGAGAAACGAATAACGAGGAATTTCATAAAAGTCTAAATGCAGCGTCCAATACTCTGTCAGGCTTCAACTCTAACATACACTTAAAGTGTTTCTTGTAACATGATACGCTGCCATGTTTTCCGCAGGGCCTACATTCCAAACCCTTATTCTCTATTATTTCATATCTATCGCTTAATGGATAGAATCCGAATTCAGGAATGGTTGGTCCGTATATATCTATGACCGGTATGTTATATGCACTTGCAATATGCACAGGTGCAGAATCATTACTAATCAACAGGTCAAGCCTGGAAATTGCGTAGAACATATCCTTAATTGTGGTTTTCTTTGCCAAATTAATTATTTTGTCATTTTTTTCTCTTATAAATTCAGTTAACTCCACATCTTTTTCTGTGCCAAATAGTATTACATTATAGTTTTCCTGCACAAGTGTATGAGCCACCTCTTTAAAATATTCTGCTGGCCACCTTTTTGTAGGCCACACCGATGATGGATTTATGCCTACGATTTTTTTGCTTTTATCCATATTGTATGCTTCAAATAGGCTTTCTATGGATTTTTTGTTTTCATCGGAATAGTATAGTTTTATTGTTTTTATAATTTTCTTAAAGTTCAAAGCAGATAAAAGCTTTAAGTTTTTATCACGTTCATGCAAGGTTTTATCTTTTTTTATTTTGTGGGTATATACAAAGCTAATATCTGATTCGGCAAAGCCTATGCGTGTTTTGGCTTTACTGAATAGTGAAAGAAGAGAGCTTCTAAAACTCATATGAGGCGAGATAACTATATCAAAGTTAAACTGTTTTATATGTTTTATGATTTTAAAAAGCCCTGCGATACCATTGTCTTTACCATGCTTGTCATATGTTGTAATCTCGTCAACCTTTGGATTTAAGCTAAACACATCTTTATTTTGCGGAGTAACCAGGACGGATATAAATGCATTCTCATCATTTGCTTTAATCGTTTCTACTAACGGTTCCGTCAATATCGTATCGCCCAAAAAGGCGGTTTGAATAATCAAGTAACGTTTTGACACAAGCTTAATAATACAAAAAAAATACAATTTTTCAAAGCTTTAATTTTTTTACTTTATGAGACCACTGCATAATTTATATTTCTTATCAAGTTCTCGAAACGAATATGACATAAGCACCTATTTTCTGACATTACGCAAAAGGTGCTTAGTATGCTTAATGAGCAATGTCCTTCTTCCTCACCATCCATTTTATAAATAAACTTTGTATTTATTGATATCCTGTATATCAAGAATGGATGGTGAGGAATTCATCCTTTATTTGCTCATTAAGCACACTAAGCACAAGATTGCCTTATTCTACCTAATGAGACCATTGCACAATGTATAGTTTCTTATCAAGCTCTTGAAACGAATATGAATTTTAGACAA
>CAZFWO010000006.1:9808-28786 GCA_964522785.1 uncultured Desulfurellales bacterium | reverse complement strand
TCCACTTAATTACGGAATCAGTGTCCAGCTAATTTAAGTTATATGTGTCCAGTTGAATGCGGAATATACAGCAGTGGTCTCATATTGGTTGTTCTTGATGAATTTTGTAAAATTTGTATAATTCATTTAGATGAAAATTGGAGGTATATATGTTAAAAGATAGAATTATAGGTATTGTAGGCACAGGCAAGATGGGCAGTGCCTTAATTAAGGGTTTGTTGAATGTGGGTTTAAAGAGTGAAAATATTATTGCTTCACATAGGCATATTGAAAAAGAGCAGGATAAAACGCTGAATGTAAAAATAAAAAGCAATCCTGAGCTTGCGAAAGAGGCCGATATAATTATATTAGCTGTGCAACCCGCTGATATTTTTGAATGCCTTCAAGATATTTATCCGTTTATTGACAATAGCAAGCTTATTATCTCAATAGCGGCGGGCATTAAGGTTGAAGTTATGCGTTCTGTACTGAAAAAGGGAAGATTCATAAGGGTTATGCCCAATGTTGCGGCTATAGTTAAGGAGGCTGTCTCTGCTATATACTGTGGACCAAGAACCACAAAGGAAGATGAAGAGGTTGCTGTGGCCATATTAGGCTTGGTCGGAGAGGTAGTTATTATACACAACGAAAAATATATGGATGCCGTAACGGGTCTCTCTGGCTCAGGCCCGGCATATATTTTTGAGGTTATAGAGGCATTGGCTGATGGTGGTGTTAAGGTGGGTTTGCGCAGGAGCGATGCTTTAAAATTGGCGGCTCAGACAGTCAAAGGAGCTGCTGAACTTGTTTTAAAAACGCAGAAACATCCTGCTGAATTGAAAGATATGGTGGCATCTCCGGGAGGCACGACAATATACGGCCTGTCAGAATTGGAAAGGGCTGGTGTAAGGGGTGCTTTTATAGATGCAGTTGTTGAAGCAACAAAACGTTCAGAAGAATTGGGTTCTTGAATTTACAAACATAAGTGTGCACTATTTTTATGTCACATTAAGCAATTTTTTGCAGGTTTAAATCGCTTCTATAATTTCGGGTAGTATTTTGTCAGCCCTATTTAGTATAACTTCATTTGAATATATGGAGATACCTGAATACTCAATATTTATTTCAACAACAAAAGCACCGTTATCATGTGCTATTTTGGGCAGACTGGCGGCGGGCTGAACGACACCGCTTGTACCTATTGCCATAAAGACGTCACAGGTGGCACTGAGTTTCATTGAACTGTCCAAAATATCTCTATCTAAATTTTCTCCAAACCATACAACATTTGGCCTTAGACTTCCTTCTTTGCAGTATTTGCATTTAGGTACAAGTTCATTATCTTTATATATTTTATCATCGTAGTAGACTTTACCGCATTTTAAACATTTGACCTCAAAAATATTACCATGCAACTCATAAATATTTTTTGTTCCCGCTATTTTGTGCAGCGAATCGACATTCTGCGTTATCAATGCAAATCCGTCTTTAAATCTCTTTTCAAGTTCCACTAGCGCGTAGTGCGCTTTGTTGGGTTTTGCATCTTTAATAAGCTTCCTTCTGTAGTTATACCACTGCCACACGAGCTTGGGATTCTTTATAAACGCATCCATTGTGGCAAGTTCTGTAGGCGAATATCTTTTCCATAAGCCGTCCTTACCTCTAAATGTAGGTATACCACTTGCATTTGATATACCTGCACCCGTTAGAATGGTTATGCTTTTGGCTTTTTCTATCTTTTTTGCTATTTCTTTAATTTTTTCATCCATAACAACCTCCTAAGTTTAAGATTTTTGATGAACTTTCAAGTGCGCTAACAATCTTATATGCGTCAAATAGCGTATCAGAATAAGCAAAAGCGCCATGACCTCTTGCTATAACAATCTGTTTTTTTGGATTATCTTTAAAGTAGGCAGGAATTTCTTCTTTTGCAATCTGCCAATTATTGTATGGTATATCTATAATATCAACCTCTTTTAAAAAGAGATGCCCCTCATAGTCTATGGGTTTTATGGAATTTTGTTTTAATGATAATGCAACCGTATAAGGGCAGTGTGCATGAACAATTGCCTTTGCTTTATCTATGGATTTGTAAATGTTTATATGGATATCTACCTCGCTTGATGCAGCATCCCACCTACTGTCTTTCTCAAAACAGATTTTCACTATATCTTTGCCCCTCAAGTTGTATAGACTTTTACCTGTTTTTGTTATCCAGATTCCGTTTTTTGTTCTGTAGCTTAAGTTTCCGCTCGATGCGTCCACTATACCACTTAAAAACATCATGTCGCCTATGCGTCTAAATTCGCCTATCATTTCTTTTCCTCCAATATATATAGATGGATACTATTACAATAGAAAATGTAGTTATATAGATGTAGCTTTTATGAAGCATTTCTCTTACTAATTGTGGGTGATTTCCGACAGTATAGCCTATGAATGCAAGAATGCACACCCATATACCTGCACCGAATATCGTAAAGATTATAAACGCCCATATATTCATCCCTGCGAGCCCTGCAGGTAATGATATGTACTGCCTTATTCCCGGCAGTAGCCTTCCTATAAATGTGCTGATTGCGCCATGTTTTTGAAAAAAGAGACATACATTTTTGAGTGTATTTGGACTCAGAAACAGGTACCTGCCGTATTTTTCTAAAAAGGGATATCCCATTTTATATGATATATAGTAGTTAAAGATTCCTCCTGTTAAGCTTCCGGCTGTTGCAAATATTATAATTAGATACAGGCTCATATTTCCCTTTGCTGCTAAGTATGCAGCCGGTGGTATAACTATTTCACTCGGAAATGGAAAAAATGAACTTTCCAGAAACATTAGAAGAAATATGCCGGTATACCCTCCGTATCCTATTGAATTGACAATGAACTGTGCTATCTGCTCCATTTTATTCAACTGTCTCCTTTAACTCCAGGAATAGTTTGTTGTATTCCTCCAACAACCCCTCTGTTGGATTTTCTGAGAGCTGTTTTTTTATAGTTTTTAGTCTGTTTTTTATTGATTCTTTTTTAAATTGATTTACTAGGCATAGAAAAGCCTTTCTTTGTTCATGCCTGCTATCCATATCCGTATATTCGATTGATGCGAGTGTATATGCCAATTTTTTTAACTCTTCGCTGTTCAGCGTTTTTTCAAGGTTGCCCATAGAAAATTTTTCACCTGACATATAGAAATTTTCCAGTTTGTAATACAACTCTTTATACAAGCCGCTAAGGTGTTCGCCGAAGTTTTTTGGGTCGTCTATCCATGCCAGCAGCTCTATATCCTTCAGAAGATAACTTAAAAAAGCCTCTTCTTTGCTTATGTTGCTGAAAAAATTTCTGATGTTGTTTTTTTGGAAAAATATATTTTCCGATATGTTTAATTCACTACTTGCCTTCGATATATACGCCGAGCGCATTATGCCGTTTTTTATGCCAAGCAGTATGGGTTTTATCTCTTCCGCTGCTTTGAGTCTGTTTTGTGGTTTGCTTATGTCAAACCTTTGTTTTAAATGATTTATTATATAGGTGAAATAGTCTTCTGCATTTTTGACCCTCTCAAGATACATTTCCTTGCCGTATTTAAGTATAAAACTATCTGGATCGTAGTTTTTGTCTAATTTTATAACATAGGAAAAGAGGTCGCTTGATAACACTATTTTTGCGCTCCTTGCCATAGCATTGAATCCGGCTTCGTCAGCATCGTAATTAAAAAACAGTCTTTCTGCATATCTTTTTACCGTTGCTGTGTGATAGCGTGAAAGTGCCGTACCGAGTGTGGCAACTGCATTTTTTATATTGGAGGAATGCAGCCTTATACAATCCATATATCCCTCTGTTATAATAGCATATTTTTCTTTTCTTATTGTATCTTTGGCTTCGTATAGTCCGTAGAATATTTTTTGTTTTGAGAACAGCTCGGTTTCAGGGGAATTTATATATTTTGCTTTACTTTTGTCGCTATCCATAATCCTCCCCCCAAAGGCTATTGTTAGTCCGTTTTCGTTTTTTATGGGAAAGATTATTCTATTGGAGAAACGGTTATACAAGCCATTTGTAGTTTTTATGAAGATGCCGCTTCTTATCAAATCCTGCTCTTTGTGCATTTTTTTTAGATTTGCATATAGTTCATTGCTTTGCGGTGCATACCCCAAATTAAAGTCATCTATCGTTTTTTTATCCAATCCTCTTTTTTCTAAGTATGCCAGCGCTTGCGGGTTGTTCAAAAGCTTGGCATGAAAATATTCGGCTGCATATCTATGAATCTCCAGAATGGGGTTTTTTTCTTCTTTGACATTTTGTAGTGTTACGCCGTATCGTTCTGCAAGTTCTTTAATGGCATCTCTAAACTCCAGATTTTCAATCTTCATGAAGAATGTTATGGCATCCCCACTTGCGCCACATCCAAAACAGTGGAAAAACCTACCACCCGGATTTACAGAAAATGAAGGAGTTTTTTCTGAGTGAAACGGGCATAAGCCAAAATAGTTTGAGCCCCTCTTCTTAAGCTGTACATATTGAGATATAAGCTCCACTATATCTATTTTATCCTTAAGCTCTTCGACAATTGAATTCATTTAAACTCCGCTATAGTAGCCCCGGCACCACCCTCATTGGGATGTGCAGGGTGGAATGATTTGACGTATGGATGATTTTTCAACACCTCTTTCACCATTTCTTTCAATACTCCGCTACCTATTCCATGTATTATTCTAATCGTTTTCATGGAACTTACAATAGAGGAATCCAGAAATTTAACAAGTTCTATCTCAGCATCGTAACGTCTTTTGCCTATAAGATTTATTTCGAAATGTTCATCGTTTTTTACTGCATTAACAGCTACCTGTTTTTCTTCTTTTTTTGTATGTTCTTTTGTTAGAGAGCTCAACATAACCTCGATACCTTTACCGTCTATTTCAACGAGTGCCTTCTTACCCCTGATATTTATAATCTTGCCTGTCATATTGTTAAATCTTACAGTGTTATTTACATGGAGTGGCTCTATTTGCTCTACTTGCTCAATATTTGAGAATATATTCTGTGACTCCTTCTTTATTTGACTTAATTCTTTGTGTGTTTGAGAGATATTTTTTTCTTTTAACAAGCTATTTATCTCCTGCTGCAATTTTGCAATCAAGTTTTCATATATCTCTCTATTCTCTTTCTCTTCCTGTGATATTTTGTAGTAGAGCTTCTCTTTCATCTGTTTTTCATTTTCTATGAGTTCCTTATACTCTGTTTTCAGTTTATTGTATTTATCCTCTTTTTTATGCAATTTGGTCAATTGTTCTTCCAGCTCTTTTTCCAGCTTAGAGAACCTTGTTTCGTTATTTTTGTAGAAGTCTGTTGCTGTATCCACGATATCTTTAGGCATATTTAGTGTCTTTAGTATTTCCGGTGCATAACTTTGACCTATTTGACCGTATGTTAGTTTGTATGTAGGTCTTAATGTTTCTTTATCAAATTCAAACGCTGCAGTGGGGTAGTTTTTATAGAAAAGAATGTAGGCAAGTTTTTTATAGTGTGTTGTTATCACAAATGAGCATTTATTCGTCAGATTTTTTATTATGGAATAGGCGACAGATTCTCCCTCTTCAGGCGATGTGCCCCCTCCTATTTCATCAAGCAGTACCAGTGAATTTTTGTTTATTTTATTGTATAGATTTTTTAAGGCTATCATCTTGGCTGAAAATCCGCTCAACGATTCAAAAATATCCTGTTCATCCCCTATGACTGCAAATACACTGCTGAAGTTGCCTATCTCTACATAGGAGCCTATGGGTGGTATATTTGAAAATACGCTTAAAACAACGAGCCCTATGGTTTTTAAAAATACCGTTTTACCGCCGGTGTTCGGTCCTGTTATTATTAGTTTGCTATCATTTTTCAAGTCAATGTTTACGCTTTTTGTGTCCTTCTTAATATGAGCAAGTATGGGGTGCTTAACATTTTTTGCAAATAGAATAGGTTTGTTTACAAAGTTTATATCAGCTTGCTCTATGTTTTTTGCATAATTGAACTTAGCAACCTCTAAATCGAAAAATCCCAGACGTTTTTCGTTATACATAAGGCGCGATGAGTTTTTTCTGACGAGATTTGTTATTTTTGTCAAGATTTTTCTTTTCTCAGCCTCTTCTTTCAATATCAATTCTTCAAGTTTGTTGTTACTCTCATAAATAGTGTCGGGTTCAACAAAAAATCCACCCGCTTTTGCCATATCTATAATTCTGCCTCGTAGATACTCTTTGAAATTTGGTTTTACAAGCAGTGTATAGCGTGAATGTCTCAGAAATACAGCTGTATCGGAGATAATCTCCCTTGTTCTTGAGTGTATAATGTTTTTTAAACTGCGTACTATATCTTCTTTGAGTTCTTTGATTTGGCTTCTGAGTTCATATAGATATCCCGTGGCGCTGTCTTTTATAAATCCGTGGTCGTCTATCGCCCTGTTTATCTCATCAAGCAGCTCATCTGGTATGTCAAATGATATATGGTATTCACATATATGAGAATCATGTTCAGTAAAACTATTTTCTATCTGTTTTAGCATGCTTAAAAAATTTCCTATTTTCATCAGTTCTTTTTCATTAAGTATACCTGAAAATGCATCTTTTATGATTGGAGTAATATATATATCGTCCAGAGCAAAGCTGCCCCATTTGTAGAAAAAATCAAAGAATTCATTTAGTATAGCGAAATCCTGTTTTGCTTTTTCTATGTCGAATACGGGTTTTAGATTGTTTAGAGCGTTAATTCCGTATGTGGTCTGTATGTATTGCTTGATTATAGCCTTTAATTTATCGTACTCCAGTATCTCAAGATAATTCTTCATCTATATAAATATAATTGTTTTTTGAAATAATAACAAGAGACTAATTGCCTCTAAAACACTTCACAAATGCTTCATAGTACTCTTTCCCAAACTCCTTTATGAATAAATCTCGGTTGTCTTTCAGTGCTTCAAATGTTGTTTTTGGTGTACTATCTTCTCTATACTCTCTTTTTGACGTTATTGCATCAAATATATCGCACATTGAACAGATGCGCGCAAATCTGTTTATGTTTGTTTTCCCGTACGGGTACCCGGAACCGTCTTTTTTTTCATGATGCTCTAAAACTATCCTTATGATGTTTATATCCGTTATATTTAACTCGTTTCTTATTATTTCGGCTCCAAGAATCGGATGCTTTTTTATCTCTTCATACTCTTTTTTGGTATATTTACCTTTTTTGTTTATAATATTTTTATCTATTTTTAGCATTCCTATATCATGCATAAAATAGCCTTTGGATAATTTTTCAATTTGGGTCTGACTTATGATTGGATAAAGCATTCTTGTTAGCATTGTTGCATATATACCCACATTGAACATATGTGTTGCTATACTACGAGATTTGCTTTTTATAAATGAAAGAAAGACAGACATTGAGGATGTATTATTTAGCATATTAGCTACAAAGAGTGAGATATTTTTTGATAAATCATTTGCAATGTTTATATTGTTACTATTCATCATCATTTCTAATTGGTTTGTTAGAGAAATATATATTGCATACATTTTATTTATTTTTGATATTTCTTTGTCATTTAATATCTCATTTAAGCTATCCGATATTGATTTTTGGTAAGAGCTTAATTGGCTTGATGGTACATAGATTAAACGATTGGAATTGTTTTTAAATACGGCACTGTCTTTCTCTATCGGAGTATTTTTTGACAGAAAAAGAACGGGTTTTGTTTCGTTTATTGTGTATATATCAAAATCTCTCTTTTGAGATGGCCTTACAATATTTAATCGTATGGGTATAAGCTTCATTCCTATTTCTCAATTCCAACCCTTGCTACAACCCCTTCTTTATAGTAGTGTTTAATTTCCTTCATTTCCGTAACAAGATCCGCTCTGTCTATTATTGCCTGCGTTGCATAGCGTCCGGTTATAACAAGTTCTGTGTTGTCAGGTTTTGCATCCATAAGCTTAAGCAGGTCATTTTCAGAGAACAGATTGAAAAATACAGCTATGTTTGCTTCATCGAGAATAACAACATCGTACTTATTGCTTTTAAGGGCATCAAGCGTAAAATTATAGCCCTCTTTTGCTTTGTCTATATCTTCCTGTATGGGTTTTGAATGTATAAATCCTTCCCTGCCGAACTGTTTTATTGTTATATTTTTAAATTTCTTCAAGGCTTTGTGTTCGCTGTAGTACTGTCCCTTAACAAACTGTACAAACAGAACATTCAATCCCGCCCCAGATGCCCTTATTGATAATCCTATGGCTGCAGTTGTTTTACCCTTTCCGTTGCCTGTATACACCTGAATATAACCCCTATTTTTCATTTGCTACTCTCCTTAGAATATTTTTTTCTTTTTTAAGAAAACATGAACCTATATTTGAGAGACTTCTGTACAGCAGGGGTGCATCTTTATAATTTATAACATCATTAAAGAAGTTAAATACCCAACTGAAAAGATGATCGAAAAAGAAGGCTCGAAATACAGGAAGACATCCTTCTTGGTTTTCTATAATAAATGCTGCAAATTCCATCTCTAAACTTATAAAATCCGGAAATTCTTTATTGTCAAAGATTTCTACGCCGCAGTTATTGTAAATTTCACTTACTTCATTGCTGCTATCGCTAACTAATAATCCCTCTTTATAGAACGATTCGTATGGATGAAGCGGCGTTTTTGGGAAACCTGAGATGAACAATGATGTGTATATGCCTTGCCACTCCTCTAAGCTCATGTCGGTTATCTCTTTAATGCCCTGTTTTAAATTTTTAATACCTGTTATTCTATAGTTGTCTTTATTCAATGCTGTATACGCTTTAGATATGAGTTCCACACTCTTTTGCAGTATTTCTTTAAAGCCATCATTAGGATAAGTAAAACCTATGCTAAGAAATTTGTATAAAGCTATTCTATTTTCTTTCATAATTCTTCCTTTCATTTATATCTCTTTGAAAGTATATCAACATATATGTATGTGTCAAATAATTATAGAATTTGCTATGGTATGTATCACTTTGAGGCCATTGCACAGTAATACAATAACAATATAATGCTGTTTCTTATCAACCCAGCACCTCTTTTCGCAAAAAACAAAAATTGTATTTTTAATAAAGCTTAATTTAAGTATTAGGTAGAATAAGGTAATCTTGTGCTTAGTGTGCTTAATGAGCAAATAAAGAGACCACTGCACAATGTATAGTTTCTTATCAAGTTCTTGAAACGAATATGACCCGACACCCATTCTTATAGATAGAGTTTTAAGGAAATAAGAAGTTAATTTTGCAAAAGAACTCTTAAAATAGTTTACATTCTTTAAAATAGAATAGGTAACGGACTAAACTGTTTGAGCCCGTTACCTACTTAATAGTATTTAGATTTCATTAAAATCATTTATAAGAAATTAACCTTTTTTAAAATTTAGTCTGATAAATAGGTAACGGGCGAGTTTTGAGATTTTAATTAAAATTTGTCGTTAAAAAATTCATTCTGAGTTGAAAGAGTTTGATAAGAAACAGTATATTATATTGTTATTATATCACTTCTGCAGTAGTTTTATAAAGGATGAATTCCTCACCATCCATTTTATAAATAAACTTTATTGATATCCTGTATATCAAGAATGGATGGTGAGGAAGAAGGACATTGCTCATTAAGCATACTAAGCACAAGATTGCCTTATTTTACCTAATACTTAAATTAAGCTTTATTTAAAATACAGTTTTTGTTTTTTATGAAAAGAGCAGATGGTAAGTGAGGGCTTGGCGAGTTTTGAGCCTAAGCACCTATTTTTGTGGATAAAGTTTTTTACAAAAATAGGTGCTGGGTCATCGTTAAAAAATTCATTCTTGAGTTGAGAGAATCTTGATAAGAAATTGTAAGAGTATTATTTTATTGCTATGCAGTGGTTTCGATATATTGATTTTGCATATTGAAAGATATATGAAATGAATGTACAATATTGTTTATGTTGAGAATTTTTATTATTTTAATACTCCTTTCTCCTGTGGCATATGCATATGATAAGAGTTATGTTGCCAATTATATGATGCAGGATAAAAGGCTGAATAGAGCTTTTGTTCAAAAATTTGTTAAAAAGGCAAAAGTAGATGAATTGGTGATTATTGCCTCAAGAAAGCCTGCTGAAGCAAAATGTTGGTTTCAATACAAAAAAATATTTGTTGATAATAAACATGTAGTTTTGGGTAAAGAATTTATAAAACGGCACAAAAAACTTTTTGATAAGATAGAGAAAAGATTTCACGTTAATCGCTATATTTTAACGGCGATCCTCGGGATGGAAACGTTTTACGGAGAATATAAGCCAAAATATTCCGTAGCTAACAGCTTGTATACACTCAGCTTATTTTCCGAAAGGGATAGGTATTTTTTAGGTGAACTAAGAGCTTTTTTGGTCTATGCAAAGATTAGCGGTAGAAACCCATTCGGTATTAAGGGGTCTTATGCTGGTGCAATAGGAATGCCTCAGTTTATGCCATCAAACATAATGGCTTACGGGGTAGATTTTGATAAAAATGGTACAGTGGACATTGAAAACAGTCTCTATGATGCTCTTGCAAGCGAAGCTAATTTTTTAAGTAGACATGGGTGGATTGAACATCAGCCTACTGCTATAAAATTAAAAAGAAATTGCAGAATTAAAGAGAAAATTGTTGATTTACGCAATATAAGAAATTGCCTAACGGAGAGGGTAAAGAGATTTGATACCAAAATAAAAATAGTACCATTTAAAGAAAAAAAGGGATACGGGCAGTGGGCGTGTTTTAACAACTATTTTGTTTTGCTCAAGTACAACAGAAGCCCTAACTATGCACTCAGCGCAGCCATTCTTGCTTCTTTATTGAAATAAAACTAATCTATACAAAAATCATATATAGCCATTCTTGCATATATGCCGTTTTCTACCTGCTTTGTTATAAGAATGTTTTCACCATTGTCCATTATATAGCTTGACAGCTCGACATTTCTATTTACAGGGCCTGGGTGCATTATGTATGCATTTTTTGGTGCATTACTTTTATTAATGCCGAAGAATTTTGCATATTCACCCAAAGAAGGCAGATTTTGTCCGCTTTCCCTTTCAAGCTGAATTCTCAATAATATAATAAAATCCTTGTTTTTTATAGCATCTTTTAGGTTTTTTTCTATTTTTATGCCTTTTATCCAATCCGTATTTGGAAGCATCGTTTTCGGCCCATAAAAGCTCAGGTTCCAGTTGAACATCTTTGCCAAGCCTATATGGCTTCCTGCGACCCGGCTGTTTATTATGTCACCTATGATACACACATTTAAATTTTCTACATCGCCCTTTATCTCATACATTGTAAGCAAGTCCAATATTGCTTGAGAGGGATGTTCGTTTGTACCATCACCGGCGTTTATCACTGGTATATCCGTAAATTTGCTTAGAAAATAGGGATATCCTGAGTCAAAGTGTCTTACCACAAAAGCATCGGGGTGCATTGCACTTAGATTTCTTATGGTGTCAAGGTCTGTTTCGCCCTTTTTTATGCTGGATTTCTCATAGTCTACATTTACTACATTTGCTCCCATATTTGCAGCGGCTATCGTAAATGATGTTTTTGTTCTTGTGCTATTTTCAAAGAATATCGTTATTATATTTTTGTCCTTGAGTCTGTTTTTGTATGTTGAATTGTTATTTTTATAGTCAAAGGCTTTTTTTAATATATTTGTGATATCGTTTTTTGTTGTATGTTTTATGTCGATAAAATTTTTTCCCATGCTCTACCTCTCTAAATCTCTATGGAAAATATTTACATCAAATTCCATAGCTTCAATAAATTTTTTTACATACTCTGCAATGGCAACAGATCTATGTTTTCCCCCGGTGCAACCTATCGATATAGTAAGATAACTTTTACCCTCTCTTTCGTACAGCGGTATCAAGTTTTTCAGAATGGGTTTAATGTTGTTCAAAAACACTTGCGTTTCTTTTTGAGACATGACAAAATTGTATGTTTCTCTATCTAATCCTGTGGTATTTTTGAATTTATCTATAAAATACGGATTTGTTATAAATCTGACATCAAAAACATTGTCGCTTTCTATGGGTATTCCATATTTAAATCCAAATGATATTAAATTAATGATTAGATGCCTGTTTGTAGAAAATTTGTTAAATATAAAGCGGCGCAATTCGTTTGGAGATGTGTATGAGGTGTTCAAGTCTATATCAGACATATCTTTAATTTTTGCCATAATGGAAAATTCTTTCTCTATAGCTTCAGGTAGGCTTATATTTTTAAGTAGTGTCAGTGGGTGACTCCTGCGTGTCTGTTCATATCTTTTTATTATAGTGTCTTTATTTGATTCCAAAAAAACTATTGTTGAGTTTATATTAGATCTCTTTAGATTTTCTCTTATGTTTTTTAATTTCTTTTCTATATTTATATCACGCACGTCACATGCTATTGCCAGCTTGTTTATGTTGATATTGGCATAGCTTATCAGTTCAATAAACTTGTTGAATATATCGAGCGGAAAATTGTCTATACAGAAATATTTTATATCTTCCAATGCATTTAATGCGGTAGTTTTTCCTGAGCCAGAAATTCCCGTAATAAAAACAATCTCCATATCTCTATTCATAGACTTAGTTCTTTTTCTTTAACTATTTCCTTAGCTTCTTGAAGTGTTTTTGCTGATAATATTTTTTCTTTTAAATCATTATCCTTGAATATTTTTGCCACTTTTGCCAACGCCCTTAATAGTATGGACGGCTTAAAGGAAGGGGCAATGAGAACAAAGAAAATCTGTGTCGGCATCCCATCTATGGAGCCGAAATCTATAGGTTCTTTTGTTACAAATATACCCCCTATTAATTCATTGACAAGGTTTGTTTTTGTGTGCGGCAGGGCAAAATATCCTCCTAAAGCCGTTGAGCCGAAACGCTCCCTTGCCTTTAGAGAATCGTATATTTCGTTTTTATCTATACCAGCAGCAGAATGCAGCTCATCTGCCATTTTCTTCAAGCAGTCATCTTTGTCTTTACAGTCCAAATTTGTGGTGAACGTTTTTATGGATTGATATATGTATTCATTCATCTTGTAATGATATAACCAAAATCACCATTCTTTTTTCTATATAATACACATACTTTTCCGTTTTCAGAACTATTAAACACTATAAAATGTTTATCATCTTCGTCCAACTTTATTAAAGCCTCTTCCACAGAGAGGGGTTTTGGTATGAATTCTTCTTCAATAATAACAGGTTCTCTTGTTGATGTTTGAGCTGTGGAGTAGAGTTCTTCCTGAGCATTTCTCTTCTTTGATCTTAATTTATCTTTTAATTTTTCTATCTGCTTTTCCAAAACTTCATAAACAAGGTCTATAGAAGAGTACATATCCTTTGAGACCTCTTCTGCTTTCAGAACTTCTCCTGCCACATTGAGTTTTACATTTGCTATATGTCTATATTTTTCAACGCTCAAGACTATATCGGCAGATATGATATTGTCTATCTTACGGTTCAATTTACCGATTTTTTTCTCGGCGTAATTTCTGATGGCATCTGTTAATTGCGTATTCTTTGCGCTTATAGTGATTTGCATAACAACCTCCTAATTTTCTTTTAGTTACGGTGGTGCTCACACACCTCTTCGTAACTTGTATCCAATCTATTGTTTATAAAATCTTCAACAACTTTTCTCGGTTCATTTGGCACTACATTTGTTATGACTTTAATGCCTACGTTGTTAAACATCTCTATAGCTTTCGGACCTATTCCCGAAACAATAATAACATCTGCATTATTTGATTTTATCCATTGAGGGAAGCTGCCCTCAATATGCTCAGGTGTCTGTGTTATCTCTGTTGATATGATTTTGCCTTCCTCAATATCAAAAAACATAAATCTTTCCGCATGACCGAAATGTTCAGATAATTTATTATTTTCAACAGGCAATGCTACTTTAATGATTGTTTTGTCCATCTGCTCAAACCCCCATGTCTTTTTAAAAAAATCTATTCTTCCAAAAATCGTAGTAGTTTTTTTCTTTTTGTTTTTTTAGCACACTTTCTTTTTCTATTTCATCAATTTCTTCCTCTGTCAGGGTTAAAAATTCAGCATTTTCTATATCAAACCCATTTTTTGTTAAAATGGAATAAGCTGTATTTATATCCTTAAACAGCTCATCCGAGCCACTATTTATATCAGGATGATATTTTTTTGCAAGTTTTAAATAGTTGCTTTTTATTATCCATTCAGGGTCATCCTCGCTAACATTCAGTATCTTTCTTGCTATAGCTTCGTTAAGCCTTATTTTGCTGAAGCGTTTTTGAAAGGTGTAGTCGTATATCATAGATATACTATTTCCCTTGGAAAATGGTTGAAGGATTTTACTCCCTCTTTTGTAACGAGATATGTATTTTCTATGCCAATAGCTCCTTCGTTTTTGAACGCTATCTTTGGCTCAAAAGCAAATGTCATATTCTCTTTTATTGGATAGTTTTGTCCCTTTGCTATAAAAGGGAATTCATCCAACTCAAGTCCTACACCGTGGCCTACAAACGGTGTTTGGTTTGTGACTATACCCATAAAATTATCCTTATATCCAGCCCTATCAGCCATTATCAGGCAGTTTTCATAAATTTCACCCGCTATCATTTCGGGTTTTGCCGTCTCTTCTAACCATTCAATCATATCTTTACAGAAATTGTATGCTTTTTCAAATTTTTTATCCAATTTCCCTATTGAAAAAATTCTTGTTTCATCCGACATATAGCCTTGATAATTACCAAGGAAATCAACAATTATAGGTTCGTTTTTTCTTATTTTTTCAAACGATGCCCCTTCGGGATATGTTGCATAGGGTCCTATCCCCGCCGTAGGCTTTAAATAACCGGAAGGATATGCACTTCTTGGGCCTGAATGAATATGGCCCATAAATACCTCTCCGTTAAAACCTCTCATCCTGCAGTATCCCTGATGTCCTCGCTTTCTTGCCCTAAACTCCAGCTCAGCGCTTATATCTATCTCTTTTTTATCAGGCTCTATCAATTCCTTTGCATCCTCAATGGTGCAGTCAAGCATTCGTGCAGCCTCTTTCATCTTATTTATCTCATAGGCCGATTTTTCGCTGCGCTGCCACCTGATGTCAAATGATATATCTATGAAATTGGAATCCTTGAATGTCTTTTTTAGTTTAAAAAATATATCAGTTGGCACAACGTCCATCTCAATGCCTATTGTGTTAAATTTTATCTCCCTTTGGGAAAAAAGCGTCGGAAGTTCACTGAAACCCTTTATCTGTGCTATGTTGTCGCTGTCGATTGGTGTTTCTTTTTGTGCCCTTAAATAGCCTCTTTTTATCGCATATACCGTTTTGTTGTCGCTTGAAATTGCAAGCACACCCGATGGTATTGTGCCTGAATAGTAATACATATCGATGTTTTGCATAATTAATGCAACATCTGCACCTTTGTCAGATAGCGTTTTTGACAATGTATGAATCCTTGAAGGAACTTCATTGTTCATAGCACACCCCCTTAAAATCTTTAAATTATACAAAGAATTGAGCATAATTCAAAGATTTTATTGACTTGATATATATAAAAAATCTATACTCAATATATGGCAGGAAAAACGGTTTACGTGTGCTCTAATTGCGGCTATACAACCTCGAAATGGTATGGAAAATGTCCAAGTTGCCAGCAGTGGGGAACGTTTGTAGAGAAAGAAAGGGAAAAATCATTAAAATCACAAGGGTCTATTTCATATAAAAAACCGGTGAAAATCATAGATTCGTTCGAAAAAGAGGATATTCTACATATAGATAGATACTTTGACGAATTTTTATCTAAGGGACTGGTAAGAGGAGGGGTCTATTTGATTTCTGGTGCACCGGGTGTAGGGAAATCCACCTTATTATTGCAGATATCCCAAGGTTTAACCAAAAATGGTGCAAAGGTTATATATGTTTCTGCCGAAGAGTCTATAAATCAGGTTTCTATGCGTGCAAAGCGTTTGAATGCCGGTGATATATATGTTGTTAGCGACAATGACATAGATTCAATAGCATTGATGAGTGAAAATGAAAAGCCCGATGTGATTGTTGTGGATTCTGTACATACCGTGTATTCAAGGAATTTAGATGCCATGGCTGGTGGGGTTCAGCAGGTTAGATATGCTGCTGAACGTATGATTGAGGTAGCCAAGAGAAACAATATATCTGTTATTATCGTTGCGCATATTACAAAGGAGGGTTCCATTGCCGGTCCCAAGATGCTTGAGCATATGGTAGATAGTGTTCTATTTCTTGACAGCGGTGATGATTTGAGAATATTGAGGTTACAGAAAAACAGGTTCGGTTCTACGGAAGAATCCCTGATTATGGAAATGAGAGATGGCGGACTGGTTATTGTTGATGATCCTACCGTAAAGTTTCTTGATGAGAGGGAAGCCTCTGACGGCGAGGTTTACAGTATTATTGTGGAGGGCAGATATCCCATTGTTGTTGAGGTTCAGGCTCTGTGCGTGGAGACGCCGCTTGCAATACCAAGGAGAATAGCTGTAGGATTTGATTTAAACAGGCTTAATATGTTACTTGCAGTAATTGAAAAAAAGTTAAATATTCCCATGTTTAAGTACGATGTGTATCTGAATATAGCAGGAGGCATTAAGGTATTATCAACGCTTGTTGACATGGCTGTCGTAGCAGCCGTTGTATCCTCAATTAGGAAAAAGATAATTCCCAAAAAGGTTATCATGACCGGAGAATTGGATTTATCGGGCAATATCAGAATTCTGGAAAAGTATGTCAAATATATAAACAAAATAGAGCGTATGGGATTTAATGTTGTATCCCCACTATCCAATGTGGACAATATCTATAAATTGATAAATATAATTAATTCTAATAATTTTACGAAGCATCATTAAAGATAGTTCATTGTAAAAATTCTTTTATTGGTGTAAGATATAAATGGGTAAATTTTATGATTGAATGCAGAAATTTAAAAAAACTATACAGGAAAAAGATAGCGGTTAATAATGTGAGTTTGAATGTTAAAAAGGGAGAAATTGTGGGTTTGCTTGGACCAAATGGAGCGGGTAAGACTACAACATTTTATATGATTGCAGGACTTGTGAGGCCTGATGAGGGGTCTATATATATAAACAACGACGATGCTACGCACTATCCCATGTATAAAAGGGCAAGAAACGGTTTGTCATATTTGCCCCAAGAACCATCTGTTTTCAGGGGTTTGAGCGTTGAAGACAATATATACGCTATACTTGAATTTGTGTACAAGGATAAGAAAACTATAGATTCAACACTGGAGAAGCTTTTGAATGAGTTAAACATATCTTGCATAAGAAAAACCAAAGCCTATGCTATATCCGGCGGGGAGAGAAGGAGGGTTGAGGTGGCTCGCTCTCTCGCTACAAAGCCGCAGTTTATTTTGCTTGATGAACCTTTTTCGGGTATAGACCCTATTATTGTTGATGAATTAAAGGTGATTATAAAGTCCTTGAAGGAAAAGGGCATAGGTGTGATTATTACAGACCACAACGTGAGGGAGATACTTGATATAGTTGACAGAGCCTACATAATGTATAATGGCAGGATAGCAAAAGAGGGAACGCCGGCTGAACTTATAAAAGACAGCGAAATAATAGATATGTATCTTGGTAAGAGTTTTTGTTATGATTGAATTAAGACAAGATGTTAATGTTAATGTGGGCCTTATGCTCACGCCAAGCATAGATCTTTCATTAAAGATTCTTGCGATGAATGTGCTTGAATTGGAAGAGAAAGTGAAAGAGCTTGCCGAAGAAAATCCTTTAATAAAGATTAGTGAAGATATAGGTATACAAAAACAGTCCTATAGGAGTGAAGATAAACTCAAAGAGATATCGGAATCATTTAAGGAACGATTCTCAAATGATGACAGTGTTGACATAATTGAAGCTACGGTGTCTGAGAGTGATACATTGACCCAATCTTTGGTTAAGCAGGTAAAATATGAGTATGATTTAGATGAAATAGGCGAAGAAATAGCACTGTTTATTATCTATAATTTGGATGAAAAGGGTTTTTTGGATGCAAGTCTGGAAGATATTGCAAAGAAATTTGATATATCAAAAGATAGGGTAGATGATATCCGGCATAAAATTATGAGCCTGGAGCCGCTTGGATGCGGTTCTCTAAATACGGTGGAGTTTTTAAAGATTCAAATAGAAGAGTATGAGAGCGAAAATGAAGATCTGCTGTTTAAATTGGTGGATATTCTTCACGGATCAACAAAACCTAATTTGAAAAGAATAAAAGACAAGTTGAATGTAGACGATAAGCTGTTCAACGAACTCTTCTCTGAATTGTCAAATTTCTCACTTTTTCCATTTGAAAATTATGCAGTTGTTGATAATAGAATATACATAGAACCAGACGTTTATATAAAGAAAATAGATAATAGGCTGGTGGCTATTTTGAATGAGAAGAACCTGAGTAGAATCAATATAGATGAGGATATGCTTAAGGAATATATAAACAATATGGAAGCAAAGCAATTTCTGGAGGAGCGATACAGACAGGCAAGACAGTTTATGCTGTCTATTGCTCAACGCAATAAAACACTGCTAAGAACCGTTAATATTATCATAGAAAAGCAGGAAAGATTCTTTAAAGATGGGGTTTTAATGCCGCTTACAAGAAAGGATATAGCAGACGAACTGAAGTTTAATGTTTCCACGATAACAAGAGCTGTAAGTAATAAATACATTGATTATGATGGTAAAATTATTCCGTTGAAAAATTTTTTTTCTTTTGGGGTAGGTGATAATATTTCGAAGGATTTTATAAAAAATATTATAAAGGAAATTGTGGATAAAGAGGATAAAAACAGTCCTTTAAATGATAGCGATATTAAATTGCTGCTTGAAAAACAGAATATAAATATTACAAGGAGAACAGTTACGAAATACAGAAAGGAGCTGAATATTGA
>CAZFWO010000006.1:0-9708 GCA_964522785.1 uncultured Desulfurellales bacterium | reverse complement strand
ACGTTGAGGCGAATCGGCGGTGACTATTTTATAAAAAACAACAAAGGTGAATATCGTTTAAGCAGGCTTATAAATCCTTTTCATGCTATAACGGGCGATGAGGTTGTTGTTAAGACTGAAAAGAGAAGAATCGGGTATGTTGCAAGGATTGTAAAGGTAGTTTCAAGGAAGTATAAAAATATTATAGGCTGTTTGAAAAAATACCCTAAGGGCTGGATTCTGGAACCTATAGACAGAAAAATAGATTTTAATGTGGCTGTAAGCGGCGGCGATAATCTAAATCTTAAAGAAAATTATGTGGTTTTGTGCGAGTTGACAGAATACCCTGCGGCTGGCAGAAAGGCTTCGGGTAGGGTTGTGAAAATTTACGGGGACAAGTTTGATAACACGATTGATGAAGCCGTTGTAATAGACAAATACAATCTGCCGCATATCTTTTCGGGTGGTGTGGAAAATGAGCTAAAACAGATAAGCAAGCCGTCAGAAAATGAATTTAAAGAAAGAGAGGATTTCAGGCATCTCTACACAATAACCATAGATGGAGCGGATGCCAAAGATTTTGATGATGCTGTCGATATAGAAAAGACAAAAAACGGCTTTAGGCTATATGTACACATAGCCGATGTTTCACACTATGTTAAACCTCATAGTGCTATAGATAAAGAGGCGTTTAGACGGGGATTTAGTGTATATTTCCCCGGTAGCGTTGTACCCATGATTCCGCATAAATTATCTGATGATATATGTTCTTTAGTTCCACATGAAGACAGGCTGTCTGTCAGTGCCGTTATGGAAATAGATTTAAATGGAAATATTAGAAAATATAGATTTGTTGAAAGCGTTATACAAAATAAAAACAGAATGACATACAGACAGGTTCAGGCAATATTGGATGATAAATTAGAGTGTGAAGATGAATTAAAAAACAGACTTGAATATATGAGGCAGTTGGCATCGATTTTAAGAAAGAGGAGATTTAATAGGGGAAGTATCGACTTGGATATTCCTGAGGCGGAATTTGTTGTGGAAAACGGTGAAGTTGTAGATATAGAAGAAAGACCAAGATGGTTTTCGCATTTTATTATTGAGGAGTTTATGCTTGCTGCAAATCTCTGCAGCGCCGATATGCTGTCCAAACATTTTGATACATTTATAAGAAGGGTTCATGATGAACCTGACGTAAAGAAGATATATGTTTTGTCCGAATTTCTGAAAAGATTTGGCATTAAGTATAGCTTTAATAGGGATCGTATAATATCAAGGGACATACAAAAACTTTTAGAGTCTATAAGTGATGAGCAAAAGAAAAAGATTATATCCTATTTTGTTTTGCGCTCGCTAAAAAGAGCCGAATATTCCATAGAGAATAAAGGACATTTTGCTTTGGGTTTTGACAACTATACGCATTTTACCTCACCCATAAGACGCTACCCAGATCTTGTTATTCACAGAATGATTAAGTCCATTATAGGCAGGGATAAATATTCATTTGAGGATTTAGGCTTTATAGTTTCGGGCATTCAAGACAGGGAGATTGCTACTGAAGAAGCGGAATTTTATATGGATGATGTGAAGTCCGCATCTTTTATGGGAGGGCATATAGGAGAAAAATATACAGGTATCATTGTGAGTATGATACCGTCGGGTATATTTGTTAGGCTGGATAGATATTTTGTCGACGGATTTGTCTCTGTTGACAGAATGAATGATGATTACTATGAGTATTATGAAGAGGTCTTTTCAATGATAGGAAAGAGGAATAAAAAGGTTTACAGAATCGGGGACAGTGTTGAAGTTGTAGTTGTGTCCGTTAATAAATTTGCCGGAGAAATAGACCTTGTTTTTGCTTAAATCGCTATGAATTATGTTGTTAGTATAGGTTTCGGAAATTTTGTCAATAGGGAAAGGATTGTTGCTATAGTTTCCCCTAACTCATCTCCTATTAGAAGATTAAAAGAGCAGTTGAAAGACGACGGTAAGATTATAGATGCAACACAGGGCAGAAAAACCCGTTCCATTATAATTATGGATTCGGGGCATATTATTTTGAGTGGAATAGCTGTCGAAACAATTTCAGAGAGGATTAATGGAGAATGAATATCATATTTGTTATTTCATCTCCTACAGGTGTTGGAAAAACAACGGTATGCAATATAGAAAGTAACAGAAATAGTGGTATAAAAAGGGTGATAACCCATACAACAAGGGCTTTGAGACGAGGTGAGAAGGACGGTGTTGATTATTTTTTTGTTACAAAGGATAGATTTAAAGAGGGGCTGAGAAGGGGGGAATTTATAGAGTATGCAGTTGTGCATGGAAATTACTACGGTACAAGCAGAGAGGCGTTGCTAAATGTTATAAATAGCGGCAAGGATGCACTTCTTGCAATAGATATTCAAGGTGCAAGAAACGTTATTAAGCGATTCAGTAATGTTGTAAGTATATTTATGCTTCCACCGTCTTTTGAAGTATGGCTTGAACGTGCGAAGAAAGATGGCGATAGAAGAGATGTTGATATAAGATTGAAGACATCTTTGACGGAATTAAGTGCGGCTGTTGAATTTGATTACTGCATCATAAATGATGTTTTGGATGAGACTATTTTTACGCTTGAAAGCATCATGAAATCTCAGCATAACAGAATGTTGTTCGTTAAACATGAACGACAGCGATTGATAGATGATTTGATAAGAAAGACTTTAAATTATTTGGAGGTTTGAATGGATATTTTTGTACCTGATCTGATTAATGAGGCTCTAAAGAATCATCCAAGCAGATATGAATTGGTTAGAATGGCATCTCTCAGGGCAAATTCTTTGATAAAAGGGGATGCGCCGTTAATCAGCAAAAAAGAGGCCATGAAGCACAAGAGTACGATTGTGAGTCTTGTGGAGATAAAAGAGGGGCTGTGGAAGATAAAGGAATAGAGAGCGACGTACTTTCATTATATAGAGAACTAAAAAAAGATATAAAATCGGAAAATTTTGATTTCGAAAAGCTGGATGAGGCTTTTTTATACTCCTACGAGAAACACAAAAATCAAAAGAGAGCATCGGGTGAGAGCTATATAATTCATCCTATAAACGTTGCTAAAATCGTTAATCGATTTTATCTCGATGAGAACAGTATGATAGCCGCTCTGCTGCACGATGTACTGGAAGATACGGATGCAACAGAGAAAGAAATAGAAAAAAAGTTCGGAATAGATGTGTTGTTTCTTGTTAAATCTCTTACAAAAATAGGGAAAATAGAGTATAAAAGCAGGGAAGAGACGCAAGCGGATAACTTCAGGAAAATGATTGTTGCAATGGCAAAGGATATACGTGTCATTTTGATAAAGCTTGCAGACAGACTTCATAATATGAGAACTATATGCTACTTGAAAAAAGAGAAACAGGAAAGAATTGCAAAGGAAACGTTGGATGTTTATGCACCGATAGCACACAGGCTCGGTATTTATTGGCTTAAATCCGAGCTCGAGGATATAAGTTTTAAGTACCTTGATTCGAAAAATTACGAATATTTGCAAAATAAAATCAGGGAAAGTCTTGCAAAAAAGCAGGAGATTATAAGCTATATAGAATCCAGTATTAAAAGGGATATGGAAGAGGTCAATTTAAAATGCGAGGTAAGCGGCAGGGTCAAGCATCTCTACAGTATATACACAAAGATGAAGAGAAAACAGATAGATTTTGACGGTGTTTATGATCTATTGGCTGTAAGAATAATCACAGAAACCGAAGCGGACTGTTATACTGCTTTAGGGGTAATACATAGCAAATACAAGCCTCTTCCTGGCAGATTTAAAGACTATATAGCCATTCCCAAACAGAATATGTATCAGTCTCTTCACACCACGATATTTGGTCCGAGTGACGCGATAGTGGAGATACAGATAAGAACAAAACATATGCACGAGGTTGCAGAAGAAGGTATTGCCGCTCACTATAGATACAAGGAGGGACTGAAGGTATTAAACAAGCATGAAAAACAGTTTCTGTGGCTCAGGCATTTGCTAAAGTGGCAAAACGAGGTAAAAGACCCTGAAGAATTTTTGAATACCATGAGGATAGACCTTTTTAGGGGGGAGGTTTATGTTTTTACACCTGCAGGCGATCTTAAGGTATTGCCGAGGGGTGCTACATGCGTAGATTTTGCCTATGCTATCCATACAGAAGTCGGAAACAGGTGTGTAGGTGCGCGTATAAACGGAAGGATGGTTCCTTTGAAACATAAGCTTTCCAATGGAGATATAGTAGAAATTCAAACTCAAGCGAATCATACACCTTCAAGGGATTGGCTGGGTTTTGTTGTTAGTAGTAAAGCAAAAAGTAAAATTAAACAAAAGGTTAGAGAGAGGGAAAAAAAGGAAGCCGTAGAGATTGGAAAAAATTTGCTCTCAAAGGAGCTTTATAAAATAAATAAAGGGCTGCAGGAGTTTTTAAAGGAAAATAATATTGATGAGGTTTTGAGATACTTCGGATGTAATGTTGAGGATGAGCTGTTTGAGAAGATAGGTTTTCTGAAGATTCATCCCGCATCTATTATATCTAAGTTTTACCCTGATAAGAAAAAAAAGCAGGCAAAGGAATCTGTAAAAAGAGAGGTTTATAAAATCAGGGCTGACGGAATGGATAATATCATTGTAAAATTTGCCAAATGCTGCGAACCTGTATATGGTGACGATATTATAGGATATGTCACCAAGAACAGAGGTATTGTTATACACAGAAAAGACTGTGAAAATATTGAAAGATTGGGATATGATTGCGATAGGCTTGTTAATGTAGAGTGGAGCCAGGATAGCGTAAATAGATTACCTGTTGATTTAAAAATTTTGACTATCAATAAGATAGGTGTTTTGGCTGATGTGACAAACGCGGCTTCTAAGATGAGTATGAATATAAAGGATATAAGGATAAGATATGCTGATGAGAATGAAGAAAAGGCTGTTATTTTTCTGAAGGTTGAAGTAAGAAACAGGGCTGAAGTTGAGAGTTTTATTGAGTTGTTGAAAAAGAATGAAAATATTGTGGAAATTAAGAGAGGAAAGAAAATAAAGTAGGCGGTGTATGATGTTGAAATCTTTTATTAACTATTTTTCGAACGATCTTGCAATTGATTTGGGTACTGCTAATACCCTTGTATATGTAAAAGGTAGGGGAGTGGTTTTAAATGAACCCAGTGTTGTTGCCGTAAAGAAGGATGACAGGGGCGGTAAAAAGGTTTTAAGTGTTGGAAAAGAGGCAAAAGAGATGGTCGGAAGAACGCCAAGTAATATAGAAGCAATAAAGCCTCTGAAAGACGGTGTTATTGCAGATTTTGAAGTTAACGAAAAGATGCTTAGATACTTTATTAAAAAGTCCAAAAATAAGCGCAGTATCTTTAAGCCCCGTATAATCATAGCTGTGCCACACGGTATAACTCAGGTTGAAAAAAAGGCCGTTAAGGAATCATCCATAGATGCCGGAGCAAGGGAGGTTTATCTTGTTGAAGAACCTATGGCTGCAGCAATTGGTTCAGGTCTGCCTGTACAGGATGCTGTAGGCAGTATGGTTGTTGATATAGGCGGAGGAACAACCGAGGTTGCCGTTATATCCCTTGGAGGGATAGTGCACAGTGTATCTGTAAGGGTTGGCGGAGATAAGATGGATGCTGCTATTGTTAATTATATAAAGAAGAAATATAGTATTTTAATTGGTGAAAGTACTGCAGAGAAGATAAAGATAGAGCATGGGAGCGTTTTTTATCTGGATAATGAAGAAAGTGAGAATAAGCAGATCTTTGTTAAGGGTATAGATTTAATAACGGGTGTTCCAAGTTCTATAGAGGTCTCCATGGATGAAATCAGAGAAGCTTTAAAGGAGCCTGTTAATGTTATAGTGGCTTCCGTTAAGGATGCATTGGAGAAAACCCCTCCTGAATTGGCAAGCGACATAGTGGACACAGGAATTACGCTGACAGGTGGCGGAGCACTTTTAAAGGGCTTGGATAAATTAGTGCATAAGGAAACGGGGTTACCCGTGAGGGTTTATGAGGAGGCGCTGTTTGCCGTTGTTAACGGTGTAGGTATGATTTTGGATAATATAGAACTTCTCGGGGAAGTTGTTATGGAATAGTGCATGAAGTATGTAGCTCTATATGTTATACTCTCTGTTTTTTTAACACTGTTTTCTTATATCTATAAACCTTTTGTGGTTGAAGCCAACAGATTTATAGTAAGAAATGTAGTTTTTATATCTTATCCTGTAGTTAATTTTTGTGAGAGCATAAAGGATTTTAGTGATAAATATCTGTTTTTGGTCAGTGTAAAAAAAGAAAATAGCATTTTGAGAAAGAAAATTATAAAGCTTGAATTGGAAAATAGGCTGCTTGTCAGAGAAAGCGGGAAAAAAAGTAGTCCAACGCTCTTTAAAGAGGGAAAGATATTTAAGGCAAAATTCAAATTCAAAAATAACTTTAATATCGATTATATATTTTTGAAAACAGACAGGCGTTTGAATTTAAAGGATAACAGCTGTATTGTGCTTTCCAATAATATGAATGTTGTTGGTATAGTAGAAAAAAGGAGCAAGGATTTTTATATTGCGAAAACAATTTTTAATAACTCCTTTGTTGTTGATTCTTACATACTTTCTGATAATTCTACATACAGGGCACTATTTATAGGGGATTTGTACAAGCCTAAGGTAGAGTTTTTGGATACAAGAGCATATATAAAAAAGGGCTCTTTAGTATATACCTCTGGTGAATTTGGGATTTTCCCTAAAAGCTTGTTGTTGGGAAGTGTTGTTGGAACAAGCAATATTAACAACTACTATAAAATTGCATATATCTCTGTAGACAAGAGTTTTCTTAATGATTGGAACGTATTTATAACATGTATAAAAAAACACTGATTTTTATTATAGATTTTTTAATTATCTATATTTTCTCCGTATTTTTCTCCGAGATATTGAATTTTATATACATAACACCGTTTATAAGCCCATTCTTGTTTTTTGAATCCTTGATTGTGTATGGATTTTTTAATAGATATACTGTTGTTCATATGTCTTTTGTGTTCGGTGTCATAAGCGATATAATGCTTTTAAACAAAGTTTTCTTTTTTTCTGCACTATTTCCTGCAGTTGTGTTTCTTTCTGTAAATATGCTGTATAATTTAAAGATTGACAAATACTACGTCTGTTTGTTCTTTTATATTTTGTACGCCGTCTTTATATATTTTGTTTATAGCATTCCTATTCTTTTGTTGTTATTCCTGTTTGTTTCAAACTGTGTGTTTTATACTTTGCTAAATTACATATTTTATACAATCAATATGCAGAGCTATGGAAAGAAAAGATAATTACATATATCATTCTCCGCAATTTACGGGGAATTTGCAATATTTTATTACTATAATCGTTTTTTCTTTTTTAATTATTATTATTCGTCTATTCTATTTGCAGATACTTAAAAACGATTACTATTCACATTTGTCTAAACAAAACTATATCAGGCTTATAAGCAATCCTCCCGTAAGGGGAGATATAGTTTCCTCAGATGGTATTGTATATGCAACAAATAAGCCCAGTTTTTCCATATACATATCTAAGAGTGAAAAAATTAATAAAAGGATTATTAAAGAGCTTGCAAAAAGTATAGGAGTGTCTGTTGATTATGTAAAAAACAAACTCTCTTTGATTGGCTATTCCCAATCGATTATTCTAAAGCCCAATGCCTCGAGGAGGGATGTGTTTAATGTTTTGTCAAATCAAGATTTAACATCTTTTGTTAATGTGGAGGTTTCTCCTGAGAGATTTTATCCGTCCCATGCGGAGAAATATGCAAATATTGTGGGATATGTAAGTGAGGTATCAAGGGAAGATTTAATAAAACATGCGTATTATAAGGTAGGAGAATTTGTCGGCAGAAAGGGTGTGGAAAAGAAGTATAATGATTTATTAAGGGGGAAGTGGGGCTATAAGGAGATAGAGGTTGCATCAAACGGTTCTGTTGTGAATGTACTTTCTAAAACGCCGCCTAAGAAGGGTGAGGATATTACTTTAAGTTTAAATTCGAAACTTCAGTCATATCTGTACGATACACTGAATTCGGGGAAATATGAAGGTTCTATTATAGTTATGAGGCCGGATGGACATATATTGGGCATGGCCAACACAGGTTCCTTTGACCCTAATTACTTTGTTAGCAGAATGAGTGCAAAGAAATGGAAAGAACTAAAAAAGAAACACATTGTCAATATGTTTGATTTTGCTACACAGGGTGCATATCCCCCGGGTTCTTTAATAAAACCTTTCATAGCCCTGGCAGCACTGAAGGATAAAGTTATTACGCTAAATACTGTCCTTACGTGTCCCCATTCTATACAAATAGGCAAGAATATTTATCACGATTGGAAATTCGGCGGTTTTGGAAAAATAAAGCTTCAAAGAGCTATAGAGAGTTCTTCCGATGTGTTTTTTTATCAGCTTGGCATGAAACTTGGAATAGACAAAATTGACTTCTACCTATCGCAATTTGGTTTTGGAAGATCTCCAAAGCTTTTTTCATACTGTTCTAATGGGAGTCTTCCCTCCAGGATATGGAAATACAAAAAATATCGTCAAGACTGGTATGTCGGTGATACTATAACGACAGCCATAGGGCAGGGATTTTTCTTAGTTAGTCCCTTGCAGGTTGCCGTTGCTTTTTCGATTATAGCTAATGACGGTATTGGGTATACACCAACATTAAATAAGAATAAGAAAAGCCCTGCTATGTATATATTTAAGAGTAGGTTTTACAAAGACATTAAAAAGGCTTTGTGGCTTGTTGTAAATGGCAAATTTGGAACTGCTCATTTGGCCAAGATTGATGGTTTAAATATATGTGGGAAAACGGGAACCAGTCAGGTTGTTGCAAGTAGTGTTTACGAGTCGATTAAGAAAAGATTGAAGGAACATAAAATAACACTGAAAAAAGCGAAAAAGTACTTTCCTCATGCATGGTTTGCTTCTTTTGCGCCAATGAAAAAACCAAAAGTTGTAGTTGTAGTTTTTTTAGAGCATGGAGAACATAGTTCCGAAGCAGCAGCTCTGTCGAAAGAGGTGTATATGAAATTAAAAGAGCTTTCTATTATTTAAAATATTGAAGCCGCATAGACACCTTTATGAAAACCACCTGTGCCTGAATTGTATTCGATTGTTGAATGTATGGTGATGCGTGCACGATTGTGTTTTTTTAACGTATTTATAAATTTATCCCATATCCTTTCTTCGGGCATAGTGCATACAGCTTTAAAATCACTGTTAATGGGTTCTTTAAATTCAAAAAGACTTTTTTGTATTACAAGATGGCTTTTTATTTTTATCTCCTTTAATTTTAGGTACAACAGTGTCCAGCCGGATAGAATAGCCAAAGCAGATACACTACCGCCGAATGCCGTATTGGTGTGATTTTTATTTGGCTCAAGTGGGGAAGAGATGATAATTTGTGTGCCGTTATATAACTCAACCCTGGAGCCAAGATGTATGGCTATTGGAAATTGTTTGTATATGTATGAAGTAATGCTATCTAAATTCATACTATTACCTGCTTATTTTATATGTTTTACTGCACAACTAGTATCTAATAAAAGATTACGCTAAATTATTAAAAAAGTCAATAAAGAGACCACTGCGTAGTCCATATTTCTTATCAAGTTCTCGAAACGAATATGAATTT
>CAZFWO010000005.1:0-29175 GCA_964522785.1 uncultured Desulfurellales bacterium | reverse complement strand
TTTCTAACAATACTACCTGCGAAATGCAGCAAAAACAATCTCTTTTGATCCTCTATTTCATCAAAATTCTCCGCTTTTTTTGTATACAGAACATCATCGCTAAAATCTATATTTTTCTCATCAAGAATCTTTTCCAAAAGAACAACATATTCTGCCATCTTTTCAAATTCTTCTATTATGATATGGTGTGGTGATTTTGTCAGAAGTGTATCCATAAATTCCTTTATTTCATCGTATGTTGCCTCCCCTATTTTATCTAACGGTGATCCAAATATAGGATCTAAGGGTGTGCTTGCCACTTTAAACCTCCTTAAAATTATTCTAATACCTTTTATATTTCATACAGGGAATATTACCTATTTAATCTTGTTTTTCAATATAAATTACACACTTAAAAAAATAAATGTACCAATAAAAATAGTGAGGCTGCAAATATCTATTCACAACCTCACAAAACTTTTTAGCAGTATGACAGAAATTTATTTCTTTGCTGCTTCTTTTTTAAACTTTTTTCCTACCTCTAAACCTAAATCATACGCTTTCATATTCAAATCCAAAAATGCCTCCGGAACATCGTCCTTTATTGCATCTCTGACAGCCTCAGAATCCAAAACATCGGTCAATCCTACACAGATACCTACCGCAATTACATTCATTGTAACTACATTGCCTATTTCGTGTTTTGCTACATTTACCAATGGATATTCATAAATCTTCCATTTTTTTCTATCTTCATCGGGTACCTTAACTAATCCTGGATCAACAAGAACATAAGAACCATCTGCCACATCGTTTTTGTATGCATCATAAGCTTTTTGATGTGTAGACAAGAAGAAATCCACATGTGTGGTCTCAGAAAACGCAATAGGCTTATCAGAAATAATTACATCTGCCTTGGCAGCTCCACCCCTCACCTGAGAAGTGTAAGTAGGCGCCTGTGTGGCATAGTATTTTGTATGAAAAACGGCAGCGTGGGCAAGAATTGTGCCTGCAGTCAGCGAGCCTTGTCCTCCTACTCCCCCAAATCTTAACTCATAATGATATCCCATTTCCTTACCCCTTCTTTATATTTTTTTCCATTTTTTTAGTGGAGTTTCTACATCATAAGGATAAAGTCCTTTTAGTTCCTCTCTTGTTATCTCGTACTTATCCTTATCCGCAACGGTTCCCTTTGCATAGCTTGCCCAATATTCTGAACCTTCCTGAGCTTTGGTTACCAAATTTTTATAAGAATCGGTCAGTTCTATCTTTTTATCATCCACATGAAGAATACCTGTTACATATTTCCCTTCCAACTCCTCTTCGCTCATCCTTTTTGCCTTTGCTTGAGAAACCAGTGTGCCTTTTATGTAGTTCATTAATTTGACAGGATCTCCGAGCTTATTTCTTCTACCGAAGTTAATTGGGCATGGACTAAACACATCAATAAGGCTGAATCCATGATGAGCAAGGCCTTCTTTTATGTATTTTTTCAAGTGAATTGGATCACCGGCAAATCCCCTTGCTACATATGTAGCACCGGCACCGATTGCCATGTCGCATACATTGATAGGTGGCTCATAACTCCCCCTCGGTGCAGTAGAGCCTTTAGCTCCCAATGGAGTTGAGCACGAATGCTGTCCGCCTGTCATACCGTATGTCCAGTTATTGATTAACACCACAGTAATATCTATATTTCTTCTACAAGCATGCAGAAGATGATTGCCTCCAATATGAACTATATCTCCATCTCCTCCAAACACGAAGACATGTTTATCGGGGTGGCACATTTTTACGCCAAGAGCCGTAGGAATAGCTCTTCCATGTATTGTATGGAGTGTGTGGAAATCAACATAACCCGTAACACGAGCTGCGCAGCCAATGCCGGAGACCATTGCACAATCGTCTTTATCCCAGCCTAACTCGTCTATAGCCTCTATATAAGCTTTTAATACAATTCCGTCTCCACAACCCGGACACCAGTAAAGAGGCATTTTCTCCATTCTTAGATAATTTGCATAATTTACAGCCATTATTCACCTCCTCCGAATCTCTTTAGTTCTTCCTCAGTCATACAGATTTCAACACTTTTCTCAGGATTCTTAATTTTTTCAAGTATCTGAGCAGGTCTTATAGGTACTCCTGCTGCTTGAAGAATACCATATATTGGTACTTTCCCTGCTATTACTCTTTGAACCTCTAAAATATATTGACCCAGATTCAACTCTGCAACAATAATACTTTTAACATTATCTCCCAGTTCCCTTAGCTGTTTTTCTGCAAGCGGCCATATAGTTATAGGTCTGAACATACCTACTTTAATGCCTTCTTTCCTTGCCTCATCGACTGCGACGCGGGTAGATTCAGCCGCAGAGCCGTAAGCAACTATACAAACTTCTGCATCATCCATTCTATAGTATTCAAATTTTTCTATTTCTTCTATATGATTCAAAAGCTTACTTCTGAGACGTTTTTCCTCCCACTGTACATATTTAGGTACAACTGTAGGAAAGCCTGTTTTATCGTGATTCAAACTCGATATATGGAACCTGTAGCTCTTTCCATCTTCTGTCCACCATTTTGCAAGAGGTGGTATTTCGTAATTGTAGTCAAAGGGATAGTAATCATTAGGCTCAACAGTAGGTTGTTCTCTATCTACAATCTCAACTTCATCCGGATCAGGCAAATAAACCTTTGCATGCAAATGAGTTAATAACCCATCCGTAAGTAAATAAACAGGCTGCCTAAACTTCTCCGCCAGGTTAAATGCTCTTATAGTCTCAAATACAACCTCTTGTGCATTGCAGGGTGCAAGGGCAATCACCGGATGATCACCGTGCGTTCCCCATTTAGCCTGCATAATATCTGCCTGTGAAGGTCGTGTAGGAAGGCCCGTGCTTGGTCCACCCCTCATAGCATTTACAACAACAAGCGGCACCTCCATTATACAAGCTTCACCAAAAGCTTCCTGTTTTAGAGAAATGCCAGGTCCGCTGGAACACGTCATAGCCTTTACACCAGAAGCAGATGCTCCGATGCACGCATTGATGCTGGCAATTTCATCCTCCAACATAATAAACGGAATACCTTTCTCCGGCATTATCTTGGAAAGCCTTTCTGGAACCTCACTCGATGGAGTTATTGGATAACCAGCATAAAATCCACAGCCAGCAATAAGCGCGGCTTCCGCAATTGCAGCGTTAGCACCTAAAAATGCAATTCTTCCCATTTGTTCCTCCTATTTACTTCTTGTAATAGTTTGTCCTTGACTATCTTTAAATGTTAGTTCCACACCCATATCTGCAACGGTTATTGCAAAGTCAGGACATATCTGTTCACACAATTTACAGCGAATACAATTTTCCGGTCTTGCGACCTTTGCCATTGCGCCCATCCATACATTTAGAGATTCTACCATCTCCAAAACGTTTTTAGGACATACATTTACACATAAACCACATGCTTTACACAAGCCTTCATTAATCTCAACCGGCAAGCGTTCTTCAGCCATACTTCACCTCTCCTCCTAAACTTAAATTAAAGGGCATTTGAGCCCTATTACACACTAAATTTCATCTATTATCGCATTAAATGTTTTGCTTGGACGCATTACTTTTGACATTTCTTCTTTGTCAGGATAGTAATATCCTTTAATATCTACAGGGGAGCCTTGTGCTGCAAGCAATTCTTTGTTTATTTTATCCTCATTTTTAACAAGTTTATCCGCAACAGGAGCAAAGATCTGCTGCAGCTCTTTATCCTCTGTTTGTTCTGCCAATGCTTTAGCCAAATACAATGCAAAATAGAAGTGTTCACCTCTGTTATCCAATTCATTTACCTTTCTTGATGGCCATTTCCTATTTTCCAATACCATCTCAACAGCCTTGTCTATGGCATCTGCAATAACCTTAATTTTCTCATTTTTACTCTTGTTATTATATATGAAATCCAGAGATGCCCAAAGGGCTGTAAATTCACCTATGGAATCCCATCTTAGATGTCCTTCATCCAATAATTGCTGAGCATGCTTTGGTGCCGAACCGCCAGCTCCTGTCTCAAATAGTCCACCTCCAGCTAATAATGGAACGATTGACAGCATTTTTGCACTTGTTCCAATCTCTGTTATAGGGAACAGATCTGTAAGATAATCTCTTATTGCGTTACCTGAAACAGAAATTGTATTTAAGCCCTTCCTTATTCTATCAAGAGAGAATTTCATAGCATCCTGAGGAGACATTATATGAATCTCTAATCCTTCAGTATCGTATTCCTTTAAATATTTCTCAACCTTCTGTATTATTGACGCATCGTGTGCTCTGTTTTTATCAAGCCAGAATACTGCAGGCTCGCCCGATACTCTTGCTCTGTTAACAGCAAGTTTTACCCAGTCTTTAATGGCTACATCTTTTGCTTGAGTGCCTCTCCAAATATCACCGGCCTCAACCTCATGTTCCATCAGAACATTCCCGTCAGTATCAATAACCCTTACAGTGCCATCTTTGGGTATTATAAATGTTTTGTCGTGAGAACCGTATTCTTCGGCTTTCATAGCCATCAATCCAACATTGGATACACTGCCCATAGTTGAGCGGTCAAATGCTCCATTTGCTTTACAATCATCTATAACTACCTGATACATAGTTGAGTAGCATCTGTCCGGGATTACGGCTTTTGTGTCGTGAAGCTCATTGTCTTTTCCCCACATTTTACCGCCATCTCTGATAACAACCGGCATTGAAGCATCTATAATAACAAGGTTTGGAGCGTGCAAATTTGTTATGCCCTTTGCAGAGTTAACCATAGCAAGATCAGGATTTTTCTCATAGGAAGCTTGTATAGCGTCTTCTATCTCTTTCTGCTTATCTTCGGGGAGCTTTTTAATCTTTGCATAGACATCGCTCAATCCGTTATTTGGATTAACACCTATTTCTTTAAATACATCTCCGTATTTATCAAAGACATCTTTGAAATAAATTGTAACGGCATGCCCAAACATTGGCGGATCAGAAACCTTCATCATAGTGGCTTTTAGATGTAGAGAAAACAGAATATCCTGTTTTTTAGCATCCTCAATTTGTTCTTCGTAGAACTTCCTCAGGGCTTTTGCACTCATAAATGTAGTATCAAAAACTTCGTCTTTCAACAAATGCAGTTTATCCTTCAATACCGTTACATTACCATTTTTATCCACAAGTTCAAATTTGACATCAGTTTCTTTATCCATTATTACGGATTTTTCATTGCCATAGAAATCATCGGAATCCATATGGGCAACATGGGTTTTACAATCAGGGCTCCACGGCTGAAGCGGCAATCCCATTGCCGTAGGATATTTTTGTGCTATCTTTTTAACAGCGGCAGGCGCTCTCCTATCTGAGTTTCCCTGTCTCAAAACAGGATTTGCTGCACTACCTAAAACCTTTGAGTATTTTTCTTTGAGGGCTTTCTCTTCATCTGTTTTTGGTTCTTCCGGATAATCCGGGATATCGTATCCCTTTTCTTGGAGTTCTTTAATAGCAGCCTGAAGCTGCGGCACAGAAGCACTTATGTTGGGCAGTTTTATTATGTTTGCTTCCGGTTTGTTAACTAACTCCCCCAGATATCCGAGATCATCTGTGACCCTTTGGTCTTCTTTCAGACGCTCTGGGAACAGTGAAAGAATCCTGTTTGCAAGCGAGATATTCCTTGTTTCCACATCCACTCCACCGTGTTTCAAAACGGCTTTTACAATGGGAAGCAAAGAATAGGTTGCAAGCATAGGCCCTTCGTCTGTTTCTGTCCAGATAATTTTTGCTGTTTTTTCATCCATAATGTCATCTCCTTTAAAAAATTTATTTATTTTTTTGCTTTATTTCTCCTATTATTACCAAAAACATTTAACTTTTTTACCACCAGTTAAAAATAAACAATTACACTTTTACTCTACTATATTCCGTATGCAGGTATATATAAAATAGTGTTTTATGTCAAGAAATTTTATTTATGCATCAAAAAGTAGTTGACAAATAAAAAACATTTTATATACTCACATTTGTCAATCATTATTGTTCCTCTGTAGCTCAGTTGGTAGAGCAGGTGGCTGTTAACCACCGGGTCGGGGGTTCGAGTCCCTCCGGGGGAGCCATTTAAAAGCCTAATTTATCCTGCATCTATCTTTAAAGATGGGTACAGGATTTTTTATTTTTAAATTGCAATTTTTAAGTATAAAACAATTGAATCTTCAAATAATTTATTCATAAGAGCACTAAGGTCAAATTTTAATGGGGTACCTTGATTTTACCTATTGAATTTTTGGAACGTTTTAGCAGCAGATTCTCTACCATACATGCGGGCATAGGTTAAAATGCGCCTTCCATGTGTTCTACTTGCCACTATTATTTTTATAGAGACTACTGTACATTGTATAGTTTCTTACCAAATTCTTGAAACGAATAGACCTAAACACCCATTCTTATAGATAGAGTTTTAAGAGAATAAAAGGTTAATTTTGTAAAAAACTTCCAAATAGTTTACATTCTTTAAAATAGAATGGGTGTCGGGTTCAACTGTTTGAGCCAAGCTCTCACAAAACCGCTTCTCTTATAGAAGTAAGGGCTTGGTGAGTTTTGGGTCCAGCACCTATTTTCTTGGATGAAGTTTTTAAGAAAATAAAAGTTTTTTACGAAAATAGGTGCTGGGTTGTCGTTAAAAAATTCATTCTGAGTTGAAAGAGTTTGATAAGAAACAGTATATTATATTGTTATTGTATTATTGTGCAGTGGTCTCTTCTTAGGTCTTTGGAATTTCTTTGTTCCAATGCCACTCAAACCATTTATACAACTCTGCTACTACAAAAATAGGGATGGCTACCTCGAATATAAGTATCCAATCTTGCAATCTTAGAGGAACCGTGTGAAGCATATTCTGTAAAAAAGGAACATACACAGCTGCAACCTGCAAGCCCACAGTAAGACTCCATGCAAAAAGCAAAAACGGATTGCTAAAAAATCCTATGATAGGTAGCGGAGCATGCAAAGAGCGATAGTTAAAAACATTCATCTTTTCCAAAATAATAATACCCGTAAATGCAACCGTTTGGGCAAGGGCTACCGCTTGAGACTCAGGCAAGCCTAACGACAGATAATGGTGAAAAAGCCACAAAGTCCCCGTGCCGATGTATCCACCCAATATCAATATCATAACAGTGCCCCTAAGCTGCAAGAACGGTTCGTTGACGGCCCTCGGAGGTCTTTCCATAACACCTTTTTCTGCTTTTTCGACGCCGAGTGCAACCGCCGTTAATCCGTCTGTTACAAGGTTCATCCATAAAATCTGAACAGGCAAAAGAATTAAAGGACCGCCAAGGAGTATATTTACAAATATTGCAACCACCTCACCCGTATTTGATGATAAAAGATAGGTGACAAATTTTTTGATATTATCATACTGACGTCTGCCCTCCCTAACGGCATTTATAATGGATGCAAAATTATCGTCCAATAAAATCATATCCGATGCACCCTTTGCTACATCCGTGCCTCTTTTTCCCATAGCTATACCGATATCGGCTTTTTTGAGGGCAGGGGCATCATTTACGCCATCACCCGTCATAGCCGTTATGAGATTTTCCTTTTGCAGTATATCTACGATGCGTAGTTTATCCTCAGGCGTTACGCGGGCAAAAATAGCGCCATCTTTTATAATGTCCTTTAGTGTTTCATCGCTCATTTTTTTAAGCTCTTCGCCACTTACCGTTTTCTTGGCTTCAAGTCCGATATCTTTAGCAACCGCTTTCGCTGTTAGAGCAGCGTCACCTGTAATCATAACCACCTTTATTCCGGCTTTTTTGGCTGTTTTTATTGCCTCTTTCACTTCTGGGCGCGGGGGATCGATTATGCCCACAATACCAAGTAGTATTAAATCCTTTTCAACGCTATCTGCATCGAGTTCAATGCCTTCGGGCAAAATTCTCTTTGCAAGAGCAAGTGTTCTTAAACCGTTTTTTGCTAAATTATCATAGGCTTCTATGAATCTGTTTTTTACATGATTATACAAGGGCTTGATTTTACCTTTTTCCAAATAGTAACTACTGCGTTCTAATAAAACCTCAGGTGCGCCCTTTGTGTATTCTATCCTTTTGCCATTTTGCTCAATAATAACGCTCATCCTTTTTCTTTGGGAATTGAATGAAAATTCTGTAATGATTTCTTCGCTATCCGGCGACAGATGCGCTTTGTATGCTGCTACAATCAATGAAGCTTCGGTAGGTTCACCGCTTATTTTCCATTCTAAGCCTTCTTTTCTTATGGAGGCATGTGTACATATAAGCCCTGTTTTTAAAAGCTCAAGCAGGTCTTTATCGTTTTTGTAGTCTATCTTTGTGCCGTTTTTTTCAAAATGTCCCTTTGGGTCGTAACCGCTGCCCGTTGCGTCCAACTCTTCACTAAACGTCCAAACCTTCTTCACTGTCATCTGGTTTTGCGTCAGGGTTCCTGTTTTATCGGTGCATATAACATTTGCACTTCCGAGTGTTTCTGCTGCCCTCAATCGCCTCAAGAGTGCATTTTGCTTAACCATAGCCTTAACACCAAGCGCCAATGTGATTGTTACAACAGCTGGCAAACCCTCAGGTACAACCGCAACGGCTAAAGATACGCCCGTCAAAAACATCTCAAGAAGTGGCTTTCCAAATGCATAACCCAAGATTGCAACAAAAAACGAAACCAAAACAGATATAATGCCCAGCTTTTTTCCGAGTATCGCCAGTTTTTTCTGTAGAGGCGTCTGGGTCTGTTTAATCTCGCTTGTCAATTTTGCAATCTTGCCGAACTCTGTATTCATGCCTGTTGCAACCACTATGCCCTTTGCATATCCATTTGTTATATTTGTTCCCATAAAAGCTATGGATGTTCTACTTGATAGAGGTATATCTTCTTTTACAGGTTTACTGCTTTTGCTTACAGGTACAGATTCACCGGTCAAAGGCGATTCATCTGCTTTTAAGTTAACCGACTCTATTAGGCGTAAGTCAGCTGGAACAATATCACCTATCTCCAGAATAACTACATCTCCGACAACGAGATTTGAGCTGTCAATTTCCGTTTTTTGGTCATCTCTTATCACTCTACATTTTGGAGAGATCATTTTCTGCAGTGCTTCAATGGCTTTTTCTGCCTTAAATTCCTGAACAAACCCCAAAATGCCGTTTAGAACAACTATTGCCAATATGGTCAAAGCATCTGTGCTTTCACCTATAGCAAACGATACAGCTGCAGCAACAAGCAGAATAATTATTAGAACATCTGTAAATTGAGCCAAAAGTATTTTGTACCATTTTTCTTTATGCATAGATTGAATACGATTCTCACCAAATTGTTCAAGCCTCTTTGATGCCTCTTTACTGCTCAGGCCTGTATCTTTATTGCTATCAGCAGCTTTTAGGACATCCTCTATAGGCATTGCATGCCATTGTTCCATATCATTGTTCATTGATTGACTTCCTTTTTTGATTTATATTTGGAATAAGAATATTCTTCCATTTAACAACCAAGACCGTAAAGGTAATGGGTACTATAATTGTAGAAACAGAGGATGCAGCCACAAGTGCCGTAAATAGCTGGGTATTTATAAGGTGGGCATCAAGCAGGAGCTTTGCTACAATGATCTCTGTTGTAAGCCTTGCATTAAGTCCTATGCCTATAATCCAGGCCTCTTTAATTGTAAGTTTTCTCATGGGAACCATAAAGAAAATGCCAATCAATTTACCCAAAAATGCTGCAAGAAAAAGAATAATGGCAAGCTCCGGCGATTTGAGCATACCGTTTAAATCTACACTTATGCCAATCCATAAGAAAAATATAATACCAAAAAACCCATAGCTTACAGCCCTCACCGCTTTGGTTGCACCTTCGCCTTTTTCTTTTGATTTGTCAAAGACCGGGCGCATCAATATACCAGCCACAATTGCTCCGACAACAAGCCCTAAATCAGCGTATTCCGCAAAGCCACCAAACAGAAAAAGCGTTATAATCATAAGAAATATAAGATTCTGGGTGGTGTTTTCTATCCATCGAGAAACAGGAATTAAAACCCATTTTCTTGCAAGCCACGCAACAGATATAAAGATAAACAGATTGATGAAGATATTTGTTATTGCCGAATTATTGCTTAGTGATGCATCTGTCTTCTCTCCAATCCAGATAGATACAAAAGCCACAAGGAAAACCTCTATAACATCGTCAAGCACGCCGGCACCAATAATATAATTGCCCACCTTTGTTCTGATAAGGTTAAATTCATCGAGTATAGGAACGATAACTGCCTCAGCGGTAGGCATTCTTGTTAAGCCTATAACAAACGCCACAGTCCATCCGTATCCGAGATAGAGCATTGCAAAAGCTCCAAGTATAAACGGAAATATTGTATTTAAAACGGTTGCCAAAATAATATCGTCGCCCTGACTTTTCATCTTTTTAACATCAATTTCAAGTCCGATAAAGAATAATAAAAACAATACACCGATATCGGCTAAGGTAGTAAAAATCTCACCGTAGGGCTTTGTGCTTAGAAGCGTATTAAAATGGGTATAGTGAATTATCATGCCCGCAAAAAGGGCGGCTAATATACCCGGAATTTTTAACCGTTCAAAAAAACCAGCTAAAAAGTATGTTATCACAAATAAAAATGCCAGTATAAGCAAAAATATGCCGAAAAGCTGGTCATTCATTTTATATCCTTTCCTGTCAATTTTCTATTGATAAACACTCAAAATTGCTACCTTATATAATATAGAGACTATTGCACAATGATACAATAACAATATAATACTGTTTCTTATCAACCCAGCACCTATTTTTGTAAAAAACTTTTATTTTCTTAAAAACTTTATCCAAGAAAATAGGTGCTGGGTCTATTCGTTTCAAGAACTTGATAAGAAACTATAAACTTCTGCAGTAGTCTCATATAATCTAAGTTATATTGTGTAGTAAGTCAATATGTGCAAAAATCGGTACAGACTATTAGACTAAAAATAATTTTAAATAGGTTAGCTAAATATCCAAAGATATAAATCTATATAAAACCTTATTATTTTTTTTCTCAATAACGGCTATAATCCTGTCGCTTTTATCAACAATCCTATATATGCTATTTTTCAATAGATTACTCTCAAAAATTCTGTTGGGTTCAAAGCCATTTCGCACTTTTGATATTAACCCATTTTCAATATTTAAAGAAGGCAAAAATTTTAGTGCACTATCTATGGATATGCATTTTATATTATCCAAACTCCCAGCTTCTTCAACACTGAACGGATAGCTGAAGATTCTTCTTAAGGATTGGACGCATCCGTAAACACCCAATTTTTCACCTATATCATTAGCCAAAGACCTTATATATGTTCCTTTAGAACATGTAACAATAATACTTAAAATACTGTCCTGGTATTTTGTTAAATCTATCTTGTGGATAGTAACCCTCCTTTTTGGAGGAATAACTTCACTTTTATCCAAAGCATAACGATAAAGCTTTTTCCCGTTTAATCTAACGTTTGAATACATAGGAACACTCTGCTCAATTTCTCCTATAAATTCATCTATAATACTCTCTATTTCCGACTGCGTAATATTCCTCGCACTTTTTTTTGCTATTACTCTACCGGATGTATCGTATGTGTCAGTTTTCACACCCAATTTTATCTCTGTTTTATATATTTTATACTGATTTTCAAAAAGAGATAAAATCTTTGTCGCTCTTTGGGTTGCACATACAAGCAAACCGCTTGCTGGTTTATCCAAAACGCCTGCATGACCTATTTTTTTAATATCTATATATGTTCTAAGTCTTTTTATCACATCGAAAGATGTGATACCTGAAGGTTTGTCTATTAATATTATGCTATTTGAACACGATTTATTCAAGGAATGAGAACGCCTCTACTATTCTTTGTTTGGCTTCTTTCAGTGTTCCTGCAACTTGCCCGCCTGCTGCATTTTTATGACCACCCCCATTAAAAACCTTCGCAGCGGCGCTAACGTCTATCTTATCCTTTGAGCGCATACTGATTTTAAACACATTAGGGGTATCCTCTCTTAACAATACGCCGACCTCAGCACCCTTAACACTTCTTGCAAAATTCACAAAGCCTTCAGTGCTTTCCGTTGATGTTCCCGTTTTTTCAAACATATCCAGCGTTACATACTCTATGGCCAGTTTTCCATTATGATAAACCTCAAGTGTATTTAAAACCAAACCGAGAAGTTTAAGTGTTTTGTACTTTCTTGTTTCATAAACACTGTACGCCACAAGCCACGGTTCAACGCCCCTCTCAAGGAGATCTGCGGCTATTCTGAAGGTTTTAGGTCTTGTAGAAGCATACCTAAAAGAACCCGTGTCTGTCAAAATACTTGTATAGAGAGCCGTAGCGGTTTTTTTTGATATATTGAAGCCATTCTCTTTAAAAATATCCCACAATATACACCCTGCAGCCGCCGCCTCAGGTCTTACTAAATTAATATTACCGAAACGTGTATTCGTTTTATGGTGATCTATATTGACTACTATCTTATCTTTAACATAATCCGATTTTATGCCACATCTGTTAATCTCTGCAACATCAACGATAAATACAACATCAACATCCTTGCTGTTTGAAACTATTTCTATTCGATCATAATCTTCTAAAAATGAGTACAGATGAGGTAAAGTCGAAGGATTTTCAACGTATACCTCCTTGCCCATCTCCTTTAAAACCGAATATAGAGCCAATGAAGAACCTATCGCATCACCGTCCGGATCTTTATGCGATACAACAAGAAAAGATTTGTTTTCATCTATTATTTCTCCTATCTTTCTAATCATTTTTAATTTCCTTTAATATACTGTCTATTTTAAATCCATAATCTATTGAGTCATCGTATTTAAAGTTCAACGTGGGCATATATCTCAACCTAATTCTCGAAGAGAGATTTTTCTTAATAAAACCGGCAGCCTTATTCAGCAGCTGGAGCACTTTATCCTTGTCACCCTTTACTAAACTTGCCCCCACAAATACCTTTGCATGTCTTAAATCATCTGTAAGAGACAAATCGGTCAATGTAACCTCTTTTAACCTGCTGTCGTTTATCTCAAATTCTATTATGTCAGAAATAGCTTTTCTAAGTTCGCTTGCCACTCTGTCTTTTCTTTTGTATGGGTTGTTTCTTCTTATCATAAAAAGTCCTTCCTTACAGATATAATTTCTATATCAAAATTTACGGTGTAAAAATTTAAAATTTTATCAAAAATAGATTCTGCCATTTTTTTACTGTTTGACACATATGCATATCCTAATGTTGCATAGTTTAAAACATCATTATTGTCAACCTCTGCAACAGAAACATTAAACATACGTTTCGTTCTATCTATAATACTCTTCAACACCCTTCTTTTGTCCTTCAACGAAAAACTATCAAATATCTTAAAATCAATTTCCATTATACCAACTACCATCAACTGACCTTACGCGAAATTATTATCATTGTCAATCCTGCACTTAACAAACTGAGTATGGGGTTGACTCATATGTAATTTTACGTAAGGTCAATTATTAATTATAGCTCTCTTTCTATTTTTTTAATTACATAAGCTTCGATATTGTCGCCGGGCTTTATGTCGTTAAAATTATCAATACCTATGCCGCATTCATATCCCTGCTGCACTTCATTTACATCCTCTTTAAATCTCTTCAGAGACGATATAGTACCCTCGTGTATTATAACGCCATCTCTCAATATTCTTATTTTTGAATTTCTTGTCACCTTTCCATAGGTTACATAACAACCTGCGATAACACCTACCTTTGTAACCTTAAATGTTTGTCTTACTTCCGCTCTACCCAGTATTTCTTCTTTCTCTTCAGGAGACAACAGACCGGAGAGTGATTTTTTAATATCGTCTATTATATCATAGATAACCTTATACGTTCTGACATCAACATGCAGATCCTTCGACATCTTCAAAGCTTCTTGAGTTGGACGTACATTAAATCCTACAATAATCGCATTTGAAGCCATGGCAAGGTTTATATCGGTTTTTGTTATAGCACCTACCGCCGAATGGATAATATTTACCGATACCTCTTCTGTTGAAATCTTGGATAGAGCGGCGCATATTGCCTCGATTGAACCTTGAACGTCTGTTTTTAAAATAACAGGCAATTCCTTAATTTCTCCACCCTCTATTTTTTCAAACAGATTCTCAAGGCTTATGCCTTTTTTGTTTAGCATGGCTTTCTTTAGCTCTTCTTGCCTTGTTTGAGCTATCTCCTTTGCTACCTGTTCATTCTTTACAACAACAAGGGTATCCCCGGCTTCTGGAACACCGTGCAAGCCTATAATTTCAGCTGCAAAAGATGGCCCTACCTTTCTTATCTTTTTGCCTCTATCGTCAAATAATGCCCTTGCTTTACCGTAATGTGCACCCACTATAAAAGAATCTCCCTGATGAAATGTCCCTTCTTTAACAACTATTGTAGCAACAGGTCCCCTGTTTTTATCAAGTTTTGCTTCGACAACAACCGCCTTTGCCCTTTTGTTGGGATTTGCCTTGAGCTCCATAATTTCAGCCTGAAGCAAGATACTCTCCAAAAGGTCATCTATACCTATCAATTTTTTTGCGCTGACATTGACAAATATATTATTTCCGCCCCAATCCTCCGGAACTATGTTGTAGTTTGCAAGTTCTTGTCTAACCCTATCCGGATTTGCATTGGGTTTATCTATTTTATTCACTGCAACAACAATGGGAACCCCAGCAGCTTTTGAGTGATTTATAGCCTCTACCGTTTGGGGCATAACACCGTCATCTGCGGCTACAACCAGAACAACAATATCAGTAATCTGAGCACCCCTTGCTCTCATCTCGGTAAAAGCCTCATGCCCGGGTGTATCTAAGAATGTTACATACTTTCCCTTAATCTTTACAGAGTATGCAGCCATGTGTTGTGTTATTCCACCGGCCTCTTTTGCCGCAATATTAGTTTTTTTGATGGCATCAAGTATAGATGTCTTCCCATGATCAACATGACCCATAACGGTGACTATAGGAGGCCTATCAACAAGATCTTCGGGCTTGTCCTCTATGTCCAGCAGTTCCTCAACTACATTTTCTTTCCTACTCTCCTCTTCTGATAGTTCAAAACCGTATTCTTCGGCCATTATCTTTGCTACATCTGCATTGATCACATCATTCTTTCTCGCCATAACACCAAGTTGAAACAACTTGCCCAATATATCCGAAAAATCCACATTCATGCTGTTTGCAAACTCAAATACAGTTGTACCCTCTCTAAATTCTATTATATTACTGTTGGATGTTTTTTCCTTGGATTCTTTATCTGTTTTCTTATACTTTTTTTTGGCTTTCAGTCTTTGTGGTGTGACAGCCTCTATAAATTCTTCCTTTTTGAATCTCTGCCTCTTAGATGAAGTCTCTTTTACTCTTTTGACATTTTTATCCTGTTTCACTGGTTGTGCTGCTGCCCGTTCTTTCTTATTTTTTGTTTTGGCCTTTTTTATAATTTCTTTTTTATTTTTATTCCATTCATTGATAAATTTTTCAGCCTGTTCCTGTTCAATTGCACTAAAGTTGCTCTTAACATTCATATCTTTATCGTTTAATTTTTTTATAATAATACTACTCTTTGTGTTCAACTTTCTTGCTATTTCATAAACTCTCATCTTGCTCATACAACCTCCAGGCAGCCTACATTAAGAATACATATCAACATCTTCTTGTGATTTGTTTAGGCTATCTTCATCTGTTTTATCTGAAATTTTAATTATATCTATATTATACCCTGTTAATTTGGCAGCTAATTTGGCATTTACACCTGCTTTGCCTATGGCCATTGAATACTCTTCGTCATCAACATACACTTTCGCCCTCTTTAAATCCTCATCAATATCCACCGAAATTACCTTCGCAGGAGACATGGCATTTCTTATATATACTGACGGGTTAGCACTCCATTTTATAACATCTATTTTTTCATCGCCCAACTCTTTAACAATAGCAGAAATTCTAACGCCCTTGGAGCCTACACATGTCCCTATAGGGTCTATACGTGAATCTTTTGAGTATACAGCAACCTTTGTTCTTCTCGAGGGTTCTCTTGCTACAGCCTTTATCTCAACATTTCCATCTTTAACCTCGGGCACCTCTTTTTTGAATAGTTCCTTGACAAAGCCAGGATGCGTCCTTGAAAGAATCAATTTTACACCTTTAGGCTCTTCCAAAACGTCTATAACATACGACCTTACCGTCTCGCCTACTATATACTTATCATTAATACCCTGCTCTTTTTTGGGCAAAATCCCTATGGCATTTTTGAAATCCACTATAACATCGTTGTATGCTCCTATGCTCCATATCTCCCCAACTATTATTTTCCCGATATAATGCTTATATTCATCATAAGCCTGATGTTTCTCAGTATCTCTAAAGAGCTTTGAAATAACATTTTTTATCGACGTAACGGCTATCCTGCCCAAATTTTTTGCGTCCACCTCTTCTTCTATAAAAAAGCCGAGCTTAGCATTTTCGTCTATTTCCTTCGCCTTGTCTAAACTGATTTCATTGTCACCTACAGCATTTTTTACAACCTTTTTCTTTATAAATACCTTAAATATCTCATTTTCTATATCGGTCTCCACCCTGATTTCTGTACCTTCGCCATATTTTCTTAAAATAGCAAATTTTATAGCATCACTTAAAGCCTCTATAAATCTATCAATCTCCATATCATGTTCAGAAGAAACTTGTTTAGCTATATCAAATATTTCACTCATTTACCACCTCCCAAATCATCGTCTATCCTGGCTCTTTTTATATTGTCAAATTCAAGATGAACATCACCTTTATCAGTACTTATAATAATACCACTATCACCGCACGAACTCAAAACACCCCTGAAAACCTTGGATGAATTTACAAGCTTATGGGTTTTTACGACACACCTTTTCCCAACAGCATCTTTAAAATGCTCTACTTTTCTTAATTTTCTGTTTATACCGGGGCTTGAAACTTCCAAAATATAGGAATGTTCAATAGGATCCAAAGCATCAAGCATAACACTAATATTTTTACTTGCAATCTCACAATCCCCTATAGAAATGCTCCCATCCTTATCTATATATACGGTAATCTTGGAACCGGAAGCATCAATATCATACACATTAAATCCCAAAGATTCAACAATCATAATAATATCTTCTTTAATCTTTTCGCTTAAAAACATAATCTCACCTTTTGCTACTTTAATGATTGATGTTATGCAAAATTATTAGCATTGTCAATCCCGCACTCAATCAATTAAGTGCAACAAAAGCATTAAAAAATCACATCCTTAAAAATATTTCTTTGACGGATCGTGTTTTTAGCTTCTTTGAGATGTTATCCTAGCTTAGGGTAATTGACTCGCATACAATTTTGCATAGCATAAGCTAATAAATCTTAAAATAAAAGAATTTATAGAGCGTTGGTTTCTATTGCCCTAATGGTGTTATACAGCAACATAGCTATTGTCATAGGTCCAACACCGCCGGGAACAGGGGTTATATGAGATGCCTTTTTCGATACCTCATCAAAATTAACATCTCCGACGATCTTGTTTTCTATCCTGCTAATACCTACATCAACAACTACGCTTCCCTCTTTAACCATATCTGCAGTTATTAGATTTGGTTTGCCGACAGCAGAAATCACTATATCTGCCATTAATGTTTTTTCCTTAAGATTTTTTGTGTATATGTGGCACAATTGAACGGTGGCGCCTGCATTCAGTAACATGGATGCCATAGGTTTGCCCGTAATATTACCAGCACCGACAATGACAGCATCCTTACCCTGCAACTCTATATTATACTCTTCGAAAAGCTTTATTATACCATAAGGAGTACAGGGATAAAACAGCGGATTCCCCCTGACAAGCCTGCCTATGTTGTATGGATGAAAACCGTCTACATCCTTTTTATAATCAATAGCTTCGATAACCCTCTCTTCCCTTATATGTTTAGGCAGTGGCAATTGGACAAGTATGCCATGCACCATTGGGTTCATATTCAACATGTTTATCACACTTATCAGTTCTTCTTCCGATACCTCCTTAGGCATTCTGTGATTTATAGAGTATATGCCAACATCCTCGCAAGCCTTCGTTTTCATATTCACATAGAGCTGGCTTGCAGGATTATCCCCTATCAAAATAACGGCCAAACCTGGTACAATATTTTGCTCTTTTAATGTTATAACCCTTCTCCTTATTTCATCCCTTATTTTCTTAGATAAAGTTTTCCCATCAAGTAAAATCATTATATTTCAATCCTTCAAGTAACTTTTTCTATCCTTGTAATTATTGAACCATTCTTAAATATGGTAACATCTCCTGTAGACTCTGACACAACTACACTTATAGCACTGGTTAAAGCCGTGATTGCGGCAGCAGCCATATGCCTTGCGCCCAAACCTTTCGGCAAATCATCCGCGCTTAAAGAAGATGTGGATATATAGGCTCCTGCTGTTTCTATAACACCGTCTGAATTTATCACTATTGCACCGTCAAGCAGACTGAATTCCTTTAAGGTATCATCAAGGTTTCTCTTTAGTATATTTTTATCATCCGGCTCATACCCTTTAAAAGGATTAAAAATCATCTGCTTTGTATTCTCCAATATTTGGGTTTTATCTCCTAAAACAAAAATAGCCCCGACACTCTTACCCTCCCTTCCTTGATTTGCAAGCTCGAGCGCTATACGTAAAACCCTTTCAAAAACCTCAGGTTGAACGGATTTACCAACATCCACATCCCCTTTAAAGCTGAGCAGCTCTTGTTCTTTGGATATATCTATAAAAATAGCACTATCAACTGCATTACCTGAGCCAGAAAGTGCTATTAAATTCTCTCCTTTATTAATAACACCCGAAGAGATACACATCATCAAAGCTATTTTAATTTTATTTATTCTACTCAAAACAACAGAGGGAATAATTACTATATTCCCAAGCGTTTTTACCTTCTCTAACAGACCCTCTTCCTCATTGTCCTCTTTCATAACAATTATCTTTTTAATATCCTTATCAGAAAATTCCTCATCAAAAATATATGCTTCAACATCACTGTAGTAAAATAACACAGATGTATTATCGGTAATTTTGGCAAATTCCAATGCTTTTTTCAGTATAAATCTACCTGCTTCCACTATTACTATCCTTTTTGTTATCCTCTTTCTCTTTCTCTTTCTCTTTCTTCTTTAACGACACATCAAATGTAAAATCAGGGCAATGGAGAGCAACACCATCCCCGCTCAAAAAGCGTTTTTTGCAGGTTGCTCTCCATGCACATACAGCACAAGAAATTTTCTTATTTTCCATATAAGTTCTACATCAGTGCCAATGCTTTATTTATTGCATCAAGATACGCTTTTGCAGAGGCCTCTATAATGTCCGTGGAAGTGCCCCTACCCAAAACAGATGTGTCTATATCTGCAAAATAGACCTTAACATTTACCTCGCCGACAGCATCTTTACCTTCTGTTAATGCCTGTATATCGTAATTCATAAGCTTGCCCTTAACGTATGTAATCCTTTCCAAAGCCTTGAACGTTGCATCAACAGGGCCATCTCCCATAGATGCGTCCTCAAATTCTTCACCATTTTTGGTAAGCTTAATTGTAGCTGTAGGCGATGTACCGCTTCCTGCAACAACCTGCAAAGATACAAGTTCATATACCTGCGGACTTAATTTAAATTTATCTTCAACCAAGGCTCTGATATCTTCATCATACACCTCTTTTTTCTTATCAGCCAATTTTTTAAATTCTTCAAAAATTGTTCCTATTTCTTCCTTAGATAAGTTGTAGCCAAGCGCTTTTATCTTCTCCTCAAGGCCATGCTTGCCGGAGTGTTTTCCTAAAACCAGTTTATTCGTATCGATACCTATATCTGAAGGCTTCATTATTTCGTATGTTTTCTTTTCTTTTATAACACCATCTTGGTGTATACCGGCTTCATGAGCAAAAGCATTTCTACCCACTATAGCCTTGTTTCTCTGAACCCTTATTCCGGTCATCTTGCTCACAAGCCTGCTCGTTTTGTATATCTCTTGTGTATTTATATCGGTATAACAGCCCTTATAAAAATCCTTTCTGGTTTTTAATGCCATAACAACCTCTTCCAGGGCGGCATTACCTGCTCTTTCACCAAGTCCGTTTATAGTACACTCTACCTGATCTGCACCTGCCAATACGGCAGAAAGCGAGTTTGCTACGGCCATACCAAGATCGTTATGACAATGAACGCTTATAACAGCCTTATCTATATTTGGTATATTATTCTTCAGATATTGTATAAGCTCATAATACTCCTGAGGTGTTGTATATCCTACAGTGTCTGGAACATTAATTGTAGTTGCACCGGCATCTATAACCTTTTCAAAAATGCTACACAAATAATCCCAATCACTTCTTGTTGCGTCTTCCGCCGAAAATTCAACATCATCCGAATAGTTTCTTGCCAGTTTTACAGCATCAACGGCAGACTCTACTACGGCTTCATAGCTCATTCTCAACTTTTTCTCAACATGTACCGGGCTTGTTGCTATAAATGTATGGATTCTTTTTCTCTCAGCGTTTTTCAAGGCTTCAGCCGCAGCATTGATATCACCCTTTGTTGACCTTGCTAAAGATGCTATTATAGGTCCTTTAATTTCCTGAGAAACCTTGGATATAGCATCCAAATCACCTGGAGATGCTGCTGCAAATCCGGCTTCTATAACATCAACCCCCAATAAATTTAATTGCCTTGCTACTGCCAGCTTTTCGTGCGTATTCAGACTGGCTCCTGGAGACTGCTCTCCGTCTCTCAGTGTAGTATCAAATATCAATATTTTTCTTTCGCTCATATTTATCCCCCCTCTTAATTCTTCTTAACACTCTATAAAAATGCTCCAAAGGACCTGAAATCATATATAAAATAGATACAGCCGGTATAAAAATATAAGGTTTAAATATCAACAACGATAAAACCAAAATTATCAATGCGAATGTTCTTATAGATATCTTCTTTGTCGTACTCGCACTTTTCAAACTCCTGTACTTTATAGTACTTATCATTAAAAATGCCAATAAATAAATAGTTACAAGAAAGTATAAATTATACTCATGAGAATCCACACCGTATCTAATGAATATTAAGATCAAACTTGCAACGACAACCGCACCGCCCGGTATCGGGAGGCCTATAAAACTGTCTTTGTGTGAAGCTTGAACATTGAAACGTGCAAGCCTTAGAGCACCTGTCAATAAAAACAAAAAAGAAGCTATAATCCCCAATCTGCCAAAATCCTTCAATACAAAAACATAGGCCAAAAATGCAGGAGCAACACCAAAGCTAATAAGATCACTAAGAGAATCATATTCAACCCCAAATTGGCTCTCCGTATGTGTAAGCCTTGCAACCTTCCCGTCAAGATTATCAAACAAAACAGCAAACACAAGAGCCCATGCACTTAATAAAAATTTGCTATTATATGCAAGCAGAATACTGTAAAAACCCGCAGCAATGTTTGCTGTTGTAAATAGATTTGGCAGTATATACACAGCTTTTCTGTTTTTATCCATCATTTAAATACACCCAATATAGTTTCTCCGGCCTTTACCTTTTCGTTTACATTAACAAATTCATGTATATCATCTCTTATATATACATCAAGCCGCGATCCAAACCTTATAAGACCTATTATTTCGCCCTTTTCTACTTCATCAACAGGTTTTTTATAACTAACTATCCTTCTTGCAATAATGCCGGCTATCTGAACAACAACAATCTTTCTACCACTTCTGCCTTCTATTAAAAAAGCGTTCTGTTCATTGTCCATGGATGCCTTCTCTCTGTACGCAGGCAAATATTTTCCTTTATTATAAACAACGTTCAGCACCGTTCCATTTATAGGAGACCTATTTACATGAACATCAAATAAAGACATAAAAATACTTATCCTTCTAACTTTTTCCTTAAAAAAGTACCTTTCGTAGGCGTCTTCTTTGGATATCACAACTCCATCAGCCGGACTTACCAAGGCATGTTTCATAATGGGAATATTTCTCGGAGGATTTCTAAAGAAAAATGTACTAAATGCACCGAAAGCAAAAGACAAAGCCGATAAAAAATTACTCTTTTTATAAAACAATAGCGAAGAAGCTAAACCACCTATAATAAAAGGATACCCCTCTTTTGCTATAAAGTCTTTATTTCTCGTTCTCATAAAATTAACCTAATTTTTGTCTTTGTCTATAGCCTTTGACTCGGCAATCCACGGCATCATCTTCCTTAGTTTCTTACCCACTATCTCTATAGGATGATCCTGATCCTTTTTTAGAAGTGCATTAAACATGGGCCTATTTGATTTATTTTCCAAAATCCATTCTTTGGCAAAACTACCATTTTGAATCTCCGTCAAAATTTCCTTCATTCTCTCTTTAACCTTGCTGTCTATAATCCTGGGTCCCCTTGTTACATCCCCGTACTTAGCAGTATTTGAAATAGAGTACCTCATATCATAAATACCGCCTTCATACATTAAATCTACAATGAGCTTCAACTCATGAAAGGTTTCAAAATATGCCATCTCCTCGGGGTAACCTGCCTCAACAAGCGTTTCAAATCCAGCTTTAACGAGTGATGTAACGCCTCCGCAAAGAACTGATTGCTCACCAAACAGGTCAGTTTCCGTTTCATCTTTAAACGTAGTTTCTATAACACCGGCTCTTGCTCCGCCGATTGCTGCAGCATAGCTCAGTGCAAGTTGTTTTGTGTTGCCCGAATAATCATTTTCTACAGCTATCAGCATAGGAACACCTCTACCTTTTTCATATTCTCTTCTAACAAGATGCCCGGGGCCCTTTGGCGCTATCATCATAACATTAATAGTATTTTTCGGAACAATCTGGCCGTAATGTATATTGAAACCGTGGGCAAAAGCTATTGTATCGCCATCATCCAAATACGGCTCAATCGACTCTTTATAGATATCAGCCTGCATCTCGTCGGGTGTGAGTATCATCACAACATTTCCCCACTTTACAGCCTCCGACGTTTCCATCACCTTTAATCCGGCTTTTTGAGCCTTCTCCCACGACTTAGAACCATTTTTCAGCCCCACAACAACATCACAACCCGAATCCTTTAAATTATTGGAATGTGCGTATCCTTGAGAGCCATAACCTATTATAGCAACCTTTTTTGATCTTATCAAAGATAAGTCTGCGTCCTTTTCATAATAAACATTTAAAGCCATCTTAACCCCCCTTTACTTTTTATTCTCTCTAATCATAGCCACTTTTCCCGTTCTTGCAAGTTCTTTTATTCCCAGTGGTTCAAGCAGATTCAATATAGCATCTATCTTGCTGGAATCACCTGTTACCTCTATTGTATAGGAATCGGGAGATACATCAACAACCTTGCCCCTAAAAATATCCACAACCCTCAAAACCTCGGCTCTTGTTCCGAGGTCCGTATGCATCTTTATCAAAGCCATTTCCCTTTCCACAAACGGCACATCTCCATATTCTGTCACCTTTATAGTATCTATAAGCTTATTAAGCTGCTTGCCTATCTGTTCCAATACGGCCAGATCGCCCTCTGTAACAATAGTCATTCTTGACAAATTAGCTTCATTTATGGGTGCAACATTAAGGCTTTCTATGTTATATCCCCTTGCAGAAAACAGGTTGGCAATTCTGGAAAGCACCCCGGATTCATTTTCAACTGTAACGGAAAATATCCTCTTCATATTTCACCCCTTATTTTAAGTCAAAAGCATATTGTTTATTGGAGCACCTGCAGGCACCATAGGATATACATTTTCTTCTCTAACTATAACAGCATCCAGGATATATGGGCCTTTGTGATTCTTCATTTCAATCAAGGCTTCCTCTACCTCGGATTTTTTTGTTATCTTTCTTGCTTTGATACCGTAGCTCTCTGCAAGTTTTACAAAACTCGGCTGCACCTCTATATTTGTTGCGGCATATCTTCTGCCATAAAATAAATCCTGCCACTGCCTGACCATGCCCAGGAATCCGTTATTCAGAATAATAACCTTTACAGGCTTGTCGTATGCTATCAATGTTGCAAGTTCCTGTTCGTTCATCTGGAAACTGCCATCTCCAGCAAAAACATAAACAGGCTTATCTCGATATGCAAATTGAGCTCCAATACCCGCAGGGAAGCCAAATCCCATAGTTCCAAGTCCACCAGAGGTTAAAAACCTTCTTGGTCTTTTAAAGGTATAGAATTGTGCTACCCACATCTGGTGTTGACCAACCTCAGTAGATATGATAGGGTCATCATCCTTTGTTATCTCAGCCAGTTTTTCTATCACATACTGAGGCAAAATCCGTTCCTCTTTCTCGTTATATGCCAATTTATGTTCATTTTTCCATTTATTTATCTGAGTCAGCCAGGATTTTCTAACCTCTTTCCAATTAACATGACTATACTCATCGAATACAGATAACATCTCTTTGAGCACAAGTTTTGCATCTCCAACCAAGGGATAATCAACATGTATATTCTTGCTTATACTCGTAGGATCTATGTCTATATGCACAATTTTTGCATTTGGAGCAAACTCCGATACCTTACCCGTTATTCTGTCATCAAATCTGGCTCCCACCGCTACCAATAAATCACAGTACTGTATAGCCATATTGGCTCTATAGGTTCCATGCATTCCTGCCATCCCAAGGCTCAATTCATTATCTTCAGGATAAGCTCCTATACCCATAAGTGTTGTAAACACAGGTATCTGCAACTTGTTGGCTAATTGTTGAACCTCTACGTGAGCATCAGAAGAGATTACGCCGCCACCAACATACAACAGCGGCTTTTTGGCGGAAGCTATGGCCTTGGCAACCTTCTTTATCTGTTTCAAATTACCGTGATACGTAGGATTATATCCTTTTAAATGTATTGTTTCGGGATATGAAAACTCTGCTTTTGCAATCTGTACGTCTTTAGGAAAATCTATCAATACAGGACCTTGTCTACCCGTTGTAGCTATATAAAATGCCCTTTTTATTGTATATGCCAAATCATTAACATCCTTAACCAAAAAGTTATATTTCGTACAAGATCTTGTCATGCCCACGATGTCAGCTTCCTGAAAAGCATCATTACCTATTAATGGAGTGGGAACCTGACCGGTAAAAACAACCAAAGGAATAGAATCCATGTAAGCAGTAGCAATACCGGTTATACCGTTTGTCGCACCTGGACCGCTTGTCAAAAGTGCAACGCCAGCCTTGCCCGTACTTCTTGCATAACCGTCTGCAGCATGAACCGCTGCCTGCTCATGTCTTGTTAAAACAAATTCAATATCCTTCTGTTTATATATTTCATCATGCAAATCTATAATAGCCCCACCCGGTATGCCAAATATATATTTTACACCTTCTTTTTTAAGGCTTTCTATAAAAATTTGCGACCCTGTAAGTTTCATTTGCCCTCCTTTTCTCAGGTAAAGGTATAATTTTAAGTATTGTTACAACTCCCCCCTTGTTTAGAGTAGGCATTATATTTCATTATGCCATCCAAATCAAGAGAAAAAACATCTGCCTTGAAACATAAAACGAGACCACTACACAATAAAGGGAATTACTGCTTCTTTTTATTCTTGGATAGCGGATGCGTCTTATCGTATACCTCAGCAAGCTCTTTAAAATTCAGATGTGTATAGATTTGCGTGGCTTTTATCGATGAATGCCCAAGCAATCTTTGAATCAGTCTTATATCCATACCGCTGTTCAAAAGGTGTGTCGCCTTGGAGTGCCTCAAGGTATGGGGCGAGATATCCTTAAAGATGTTGTTTATGGAATACTTTTTAACAATCTTCTGCAAAGAACGTGTAGATAATCGCATGCCGTACCTATTTAAAAACAGGGCACCGCTCACCCTCTCTCCTATGTAAATTTCAAGATATCTTTTTGCCCTCTCTGTTATGGGAACATACGTTGTCTTGCCGCCCTTTCTTGTTATGCGCAATCTTAAATGCTCAAAATCAACATCTTCCACATTCAAAGAGATAGCTTCTGAGGCTCTCAGTGATGATGAGTATATCAACTCAACCATAGCCCTATCCCGAGGGTCTTTTATCTTCTCTAAAAGGTTTAGTATATCATCAACATCCAAAAATTTTGGCAGGTTCTTTTCAATCTTGGGTTTTTCCATAAAATCTACTGGATTTTTTTCTATAACATGTTTTTGTTTTAGAAAATTACAAAACGTTGATATAGAGGAGAGTTTTCTCCTTATTGTCCTGTTAGTTACACCCCTTTTAAAAAGCACAACCATATATTTATTGATACCGTCCTCATTAATATCGTAGGTGGTATCTAAAAAATCCCTTACATCACTTATATACGCCCTCTGCGTGTGAACAGATGCGTATCTATTCTGTATGTAACTACAGAATTCATCATAAATCTCTGCAGTATTCATCTATAATCCTCTGGATTGTATTGGTAGTCGAGCGGTTATCCAAAAAATCTATAAACTCACACCTTCCACCGTATCCTTTAACAAAATCACACCCGACAACCCCTTTGTCCTTCCAATCGGCGCCTTTTACTAATATATCCGGCTTGACTATTTCTATCAATTTTTGGGGAGTATCATCATTAAAAATAACAACATAATCAACGCTTTCCAAAGATGACAAAACAAGCGCTCTATCTTCTTGATTATTTATTGGTCTTTTTTCACCCTTAATGCGCTTTATAGAACTATCAGCATTTAAGCCTACAATGAGTATATCCGCCATGGATTTAGCTTTTTTTAGATAGCTCACATGTCCAGCATGTATAATGTCAAAACAGCCATTTGTGAATGCTACAGTTTTTTTACCCCTCAAATTATCGACTATAACTCTAATTTCCTTGAAATTCTTCAATTTACCCACAGACATTATCCTCAACCATCTGACATATTGTGTGAATTATGAATATATGCATTTCCTGAATCCTTGGGGTTGAATCCGAGGGAATAGTAATACTTTTATCTGCAATTTTGGTTATATTTCCACCATTTTTTCCCAAAAGTCCTACTGTTGTTATGCCCATACCGTTTGCCGCCTCAATCGCTTTTATAACATTTTTTGAATTTCCACTTGTGCTTATTCCCATCAATACATCACCTTTCTTACCCAATGCTTCAACCTGTTTTGAAAAAATATCCTCAAACGAATAATCATTGGCTATGCTTGTCAAGTTTGATGTATCTGTTGATAAAGCCAAAGCTGGAAGCGGCCTTCTCTCCTTTAAAAACCGATTGATAAATTCTGCAGCCATATGCTGGGCATCGGCAGCGCTTCCGCCATTTCCGCATATCATAAGCTTGCCGCCATTTTTTATGGCATTATATATAATGTAAGCCGTTTCCTCTATCTTGGAATAAAACTGTTCCATTTTTTGACATAATAATCTCAGGTCATTTAGAGATTGTAAAAACTCATCTTTTTTCATAACATACCCCTTGCAATGTGTGTCTTTGGTAGAATAGTAAAAGTTGATAAAAAGTCAACACTTCTATGGAATAATGGAAAATATTTTGAACTTACATTTGCTTCGTCTCACACAGTAGGTGATATAATAGATAATAAAGACAATCTTATAACGCAATGTTATACTCAATATAGTCATGAAAAAGATAAAAAGAGATTTGATATTTTAAGGGCAAAATTTTTATATTTAAAAAAAATAAGAAAATTCTTTGAAAACCTGGATTTTCTTGAGGTTTCAACGCCGAAACTCAAAAAAAGTATCCTGGATGAAACAAATATATCCATAATGAAAACGCCCTACGGATACCTGACGCCGTCTCCCGAAGCGGAGATTAAGAAACTCATATCCTTGGGCTTTGATAAGATTTTTGAACTGTGCTTTGCATACAGGGATGACTATGAAAACAAACTGCACAAAAAAGAATTTCTTATACTCGAATGGTACAGAGCAATGGAAGAACCTCAAAAAATAATGGATGATTTGATTGAATTGATAAAATATTTAAACAACAACGATAAACTTCTTTATCGGGATATGACGATTAATCTCAACAAGATAGACTATATCACCTACAAAGAGCTGTTTTTGCAATATGCCGACATTAATATAGATAACTTCAATCCTCAAAAAATCAAAAAAACATTCAATATAGAAGGCAATATTGACAAGCTGGAAATATTGGATGCAGTCTTCGGTTTAAAGATAGAAAAAAAACTGGGATTGAACAATCCTGTCGTGGTATACAATTTCCCTGCGCCAAGGGCGGCTCTATCTAAAATAGAAAACGGTTACGCAAAAAGATATGAACTCTACATAGCCGGCGTTGAGCTGGCAAATTGCTACAATGAAGAAAATTCCTATACAGCAATAAAAAAAAGATTTAAAAATAGAGACAAAATTTTTTTTGAAGCTATAAAAAAAGGCATACCGCAGTCTTCAGGCATAGCAGTCGGTATAGATAGGGTTATAATGCTACTTTCAAATTTGCCCCAAATTTAAGTTTTACATGTATTTAGGTTGTATTATTGGCTATTCTTCAATATTTTCAGCCTTGAATCAACCGAATACTAAAATATTTTTATTAAGCAAATTAACTATTGACAAAGAACTAATAAAATGCTAAAATTTTTTTAGTATTGAATAAGGGATAATTTTTATTGCGTGTTTATTGTGCTCAAGACTAATTTTGAAGTTAAAATAATTTTTTTTAAGGAGGGTTAAGCTATGGCCATAAAGGATGTATTGGCGAAAAAGATCGATGAGTTCAGACCAAGAGTCGTCAAACTATTGAAAGAACATGGTAACGACAAGGTAGATGAGGTTACTATCAAACAGTTGTACGGCGGAATGAGAGGCCTAAAATGTTTAACAACAGATATTTCTTACCTTGATCCTATGGAAGGCATCAGATTCCGTGGATACACAATTCCTGAAGTATTGGAAAAGCTGCCCAAACCTGCAGGCAAAGAGGAGCCATATGTTGAGGGTCATTTCTATCTGTTATTAACTGGTGATATACCTACAATGGCGGATGTTGAGGCAGTTAAGGCAGAGTGGAGCAAAAGATACGAGCTTCCTCAGTATGTAATTGACATTTTAAGATCATTCCCAAGGGATTCTCGAG
>CAZFWO010000004.1:0-30290 GCA_964522785.1 uncultured Desulfurellales bacterium | reverse complement strand
ACATTAAAATTCATCTAAAATTCATATTCGTTTCGAGAACTTGATAAGAAATATAGATTACGCAGTGGTCTCATCACACAAAAACTATATCATAAGATAGTTCAAATGCTCAAAAAATCCTGGATATGATGTCTTTATAGACTGATTTTCACTCAAATCAAGTTTAACCCCGGATACAGCACTCAATATCGCAAAACTCATAGCTATTCTATGGTCTTTATACGTTTCTATTTTTGCGGGTTTTATCTTTAAAGAAGGATTACCGTATATTTTAAAACCATCATCAAATTCTTCAATTTTCACACCTACTGCATTCAAATTTTCACATATGGCTTTTACTCTATCGCTTTCTTTCTTTCTCAGCTCCGTTGCATCTTTAACAATACTCACGCCATCACAATATGCGGCAAGAATTGATAATATAGGTATTTCATCTATCAATGAAGGCATAAGTTCTTTGTCTACAATAAAAGGCTTCAAATCCTTCTTGTATCTTATCAATAAATCTCCGACGAGTTCATTACTGTCAATTCTCATATTTACAACTTCATAGTCTGCCTCAGACTGTTCAAGAACATTCAGTATGCCGTTTCTTGTTTCGTTTAAGCCAACATCTTTCATAACAAGCTCAAAGTTATTTTTTAACAGCGCAAAAACAATAAAAAATGCACTCGATGATATATCAGCAGGAACGTTTATTTCACAATCTCCTATCGGGTCTCTATTTTTACCAAGACAAACCCTGTTTTTGTTTTCTTCGACATCAACACCCAAAAGTTTAAGCATATTCTCCGTATGATTTCTCGATTTTACAGGTTCTTCAACACAAACACGCTCTTCTGAAAATAGCCCTGCTATCAATATTGCCGATTTAACCTGAGCACTTGCAACGGGAGATTTATAATCTATGCCATTTAAGCTGCTTTTACCGAAAATTGATAAAGGAGCATAGCCTCCATTTCTATACATTATATTTGAACCCATCTCACTTAAAGGCTTGATAATTCTCATCATAGGCCTGCTCCTCAAAGAGTCATCGCCCGTTAATACTGATAAAAATTCATAACCTGACAACAAACCCGACAAAAGCCTCATTCCGGTTCCAGAGTTGCCCAAATCAAGTATATTATTAGGCTCCTTTAGCGAATATTTTCCTTGCGCATTAACCACAATATCCTTATCATTTATTTTTATATCTGCACCGAGAGATTTCAGTGCTTTCATAGTATTGACAGTATCTTCAGCAAAAAGACAATTTTTTACTATAACCCTTTTTGCTGCTATAGAAGAAAGCATTAAAGCCCTATGAGATATAGATTTATCGCTCACACTTCTCAAAACCTTTATTTTGTCCATATATCTACCCTAAAAGCTACAATCTCATCTTTACTTTGATAGTATATAAAACTTTTACCCGAAAAAGAATATTTTTGTGAGTTACCCCTAAAAACTTCCCTACCCTCCAACCTTTTTAATTCATCTATCCAGCGAACTGAATTGGTATACAGCTGCAAATCCTGCCTTTTTAGATATACATGTCCGTAGGCATACACATCATTGTTTTTATAAATTTTTGCCACATCAGACCTTAAATATACAACAGGCTTTTTAATTTGGAAATACCACAGCTCAGCGTTACTCAGTATAACCGTATCATCTTTTGTTCTTTGCATGGAAGAAGCCTTCAGCCTATATTTTTTTGTTCCGTCTTTCGACAATCGCCATATATCTACAGATTCGGCTTTAGCCTTATCGCCAATCCTTACTATCTTCTGCCTGGGCTGGATCTGCTTCGTTGCAATATTTATAAAAACAATAAATAGGATTAAAAATAGTAAAACGGCTGACAGATACTCTGTAATCTTTATCCATTTCTTAAACGTCAGCATATTTATCTAATAACAAATATTTTTCCAGCACTCTCTCCCATAAACCCAGCTCTTTCAGTATATGCTCCACTATATCTCTTACAGCGCCTCTTCCACCTGCACATTTTGATACGTAGTTTGCCACCTTTTTCACATCGTCCACAGCATCATTTGGAGCAGCAGAAAATCCACATAAAATCATGGGTGGTATATCTATTAAATCATCGCCAATGTATGCTATACTCTCATACCCTACAGAATACCTATCTTTTACTTCGTTGAGAGCCTCTACCTTTTCGTGTTGATTTTGAAACACATACTTTATCTTTAACTGCTCTGCCCTTCTTTGTGTAACCCTGGAATATCGTCCGGAAATCCAGACCACATCAAGCCCCATACTTAAAGCTATATGTATCATATGACTGTCTTTTACATCAAAAAATTTATATTCCATGCCGTTATCATCAACAATGATTCTTCCGTCAGTCAAAACACCATCAACATCCATTATTATAACTTTTATATCGTTCATATTTTCCCCATCATAAAACACCTGCTTTTAATATATCATGAAGGTGTATAATGCCTTCTATATATCCGTTATCGGTTACAACAAGACTTGTTATAGAATAATTTTCCATAATATTAGCCGCTTTGGCAGCAAGTGCATCCCTATTAATCGTTTGTGGATTTTTTGTCATTATCTCCTGCGCATTCATAGAAAACAGTGATTCTTTGTATTTTTCAACTGCTCTACGCAGATCGCCATCTGTAATTATACCTGTAATTTTTCTATCCTCATCTACAACTGTTGTCACGCCAAGCCTTTTTGACGATATTTCATACACAACTTCGTTAAACTTGCTATCCCTTGAAACAGCAGGTATTTCATCGCCTTTATGCATTAAATCTTTTACTTTAGTAAACAGCTTTTTTCCTATGGCTCCACCGGGATGAAGCATTGCAAAATCATCGTCTTTAAAATTATTCTTAACAATCAATCCAGCGGCAAGCGCATCACCTATAACCAAAGACACAGTTGTTGATGATGTAGGAACAAGCTTTATGGGTGATGCCTCATGCTCAACATTTGCATCCAGGACTATATCACTCCTTTTGGCAAGTTCAGAATGAATATCTCCCACAATAGATATAATAGGAACACCGAATCTCTTTAAAAGCGGCAAAAGAAAGAGCAGTTCGTCAGTTTTTCCAGAGTTCGATAAAAGCATAGCCACATCGTTATCCGTAATCATGCCAAGGTCACCGTGTATAGCATCACTTGGATGGACAAAGATTGAAGGGACACCTATACTTGACATTGTTGAAGCAATTTTTTTGGCTATTAATCCAGATTTACCCATACCCGAGCATATCAATCTGCCACTGCAGGAATGTATAGCCTCTATAGCTTTTACAAAACTATCATCAACTCTTTTAAGCAATCTTTCTACTTCATCTTTTTCTATTTCTACTGCTCTTTTTATTGTTATCAATAAATCATTATTTTCCATTTTTTTTCTTCACCATTCCTATAAGCTCTTTTTTGAGTCTATCATTGAAGGGTTTATTTTTAAATGCTTTTGCTATATGGTCTATAGCTTTGTCGTAATCTCCCAGTTTTTCATACACCTTGGCCAATAAAAAATTTGCATCATATACATCCGAATCATCGTTCAAACTGTTAAATCTCTCTTTTTTATCAAGATATATATTGGTACCCAGCTCATTATTGTAGGAAGAAAGTATATCCTGAATATAGTCCGCCACTGTTGTACTGTAAAATTCGCTATTTTGATAATTATTAAACATAAGCTTTATAGCTTCTTTTTGTTCCTTGGGAGAAAAAATATATATACTGAACATATCCTTTGCTTCAACTATACCGTCCTCTATTGCATCTATACACATTATGCCGAATTTAGCTATATCATTATACATATCTTTAGAAAGAACAATGGTAAAGTATGTATTAGCTCTCTCCAATTTATCATTCAAAAAGCTCTCTATGCCGTGTTGAAGAAATTCGTTCACTGCTTTTATATCCATATTTTAAACTCCTTATCTCTGGATTCGTACTCTGTATCACTCACCTCAACATTTTTTACAACGGACGCTGCAGGACCCTTTTTAGCCGCATTTATCATTACGTTTATAACAGTATCCTTGGCGCATACAACCATTTCAACACTTCCATCTTCCATATTTCTTACATACCCAGCAACATTCAGTTCACTTGCGAGACGTTTTGCCCATGCTCTATATCCGACATTTCTCACAACACCTGTAATTTTTAGTTTTTTGCACTGCATAACTTCTCCTTGTTTACTGCAAATTCAGGACATATATTTTTATATACGGATATTATACTATTTGCAACCATTTGAGCCATTTTCTCCCTCGTTTTTATCGTTGCAGAACCAATATGCGGCAACAGTACGCAATTATCAAAATCCAACAATCTTTTGTCAAAATTCGGCTCATTTTCATATACATCAAGACCGCATGAAAATATTCTATTATTTTTTAAAGTATCTATGAGAGCGTCTGTATCGACAATCTCACCCCTTGCTATATTTACAAATATGACAGAATCCTTCATTAAGCCAAATTCTCTCTTTGATATTAGATGTCTACTCTCGCTGTTCAGCGGTGCAGTTATAACAACAACATCACTTATTTTAAGCAATTCATCCAGTTCAACTCTTTTTGCATCAACAAGCATCTCTCTATCGGAAATATGCCTATTAAAATAAAAAACATCCATATTAAACCCAAAGCGTGCAATCCTTGCTATAGACACACCTATTCTACCCATACCTACAATACCCAGTTTTAAGCCGTACAACTCCCTCCCAAGCATGAGTGTAGGGGCAAATCCAGTAAATTCTCCACCCTTAACAAATTTACAAGACTCATAAATCCGCCTCGCACAGGCCATCACAAGCGACCATCCAAGTTCCGCTGTACTTTGTGTTAATACACCGGGTGTATTTGTAAAAATAATATTTTTTTCAGTAGCGTATTCCACATCTACATTGTTTATTCCAACACCGTAGTTTGCAATAACCTTCAATTCCTTAGCTCTATCCATAATTTCCCTGTCTATTTTATCTGACACCATTGACACTACGCCAAAAGCATCTCCAATATGCTCTAAAATTTCAGCCCTTGACATATTTCTGTCGTTCGGGTTTACATATACATTAAACTCTTTTTTCAGCAATTTCAAACCGTTTTCCGGTATATTCCTCGTTATCAAAACCTTTTTCATATCCTACCCCCTTAATCTAACCCCTTCTGTCTATATTTACACCGAGTATTTTAGGTAATTTGCAATCAATATCAAGTATATTGCATACGGTATCATAGTCTTGATAAACCTTGCTTCTGGTTTTTCTATTATAAATCTCCACAAACCACTTACCCTCTTTTCTTATCAGGTTTACAGAGAATCTATCCCTATCCAATTTAAAGCGCTCTATAAAATTCTCTTTAAAGGAATTACGCCTCTTGCGATCTTCTTTTTCCTGCTGTTTTTTTCTCTTTCTTCTAAGGGCAACAAACGGCGGAAGTATAGTTATTTCTGGTGTTTTTCTTGTTTTTTGTATGGTGTAAAAATCTATATCATCAGCCATAGCAATTGGATTTTACCAAGCTTTCAATATCCATAAACCTCATCTCATATTTCCTACATAAAGTCAAAAACACACCCTTGGATTCTATTTTTTGACATTCTTGGAAAAATATCTAAGAAAACTGCCTATCTGTTTAGGCATATCTTTCCTTTCCACTATTGCATCTATAAAACCCTTTTCAAGAAGAAATTCAGATCTTTGAAAACCCTCAGGCAAACCCTTACCTATTGTCTGTTCAATAACCCTTGGTCCTGCAAAACCTATCAATGCGTTGGGTTCTGCAAGAATAACATCACCCAACATAGAAAAGCTTGCTGCCACACCACCGGTCGTTGGATCGGTTAATACGGAAATATAGGGTAAACCCTTCTTACCCAGCACCGTAAGCGCAGCAGATATCCTCTCCATCTGCATTAAAGATAGGATACCTTCCTGCATTCTGGCACCGCCTGAGGAACTTATTATTACAAGCCCAACCCTTGTTTTAATAGCCTTTTCCACCGCTCTAATTATTTTTTCTCCTGTAGCATATCCCATTGAACCGCCCAAAAAGGCAAAATCCATAACACTCAAAACACAGGGTTCGCCATCTATTGTACACACACCGTTTACAACGGCTTCTCTATTACCCGTCTTTGAAGACGCATCTTTTAATCTTTCTTTGTAGGGTTTCAAATCTGTAAATTCAAGAGGGTCTTTGGTTGTTATTCTCTTATCAAACTCCCTAAATGTGCCCTCATCCACCGTTATTTTAATCCTGTTTTTTGCTGATATTCTAAAATAGTTTGAGCATCTAGGACATATCCATGAATTCTGTTCCAGCTCCTCTACATAAAATGTTTCTCCGCATTTCTTACACTTAATCCACTTATTCTCCTCTTTATTCTTTTTTCTACCAAATAGAGCCATTTCAATCTCCTTTAAAAACCTCTTTCCCTTTATAAAACGTTCTAACAATGGTTCCTTTTAACTTTTTACCATGATAAGGTGTATTTTTCCCTTTTGATACAAACTTAAATCTATCCACAGTCCACTCTTTTTCCTTGTTTATTAAAACTATATTGGCATGCTGCCCTTCATCCATACTACCCGCTTCAAGATTAAATATTTTTGCAGGGCTATATGTCATAAGCTTTACAGCTTCAAATAAGCTTATAATACCCTTTTCAACAAGATATGTATTAACAACCGAAAAAGCTGTTTCAAATCCGCTTATTCCAAACGCCGCTTTTTGCATGGTGCATATCTTTGAGTCTTCTTCGTGCGGAGCATGATCGGTAGCTATAGCGTCAACAATACCACCAGCTATTGCTGTTTGGATAGCCTCAAGATCACTCTCACTTCTAAGCGGAGGATTGACTTTAGCATACGTATTATAATTGTCTATCTCACTATCCGTAAGAGACAGATGATGGGGCATAACCTCAAATGTAACATTTACACCATCCTGTTTAGCTTTTCTAAGCACATCAACGGATTCCTTTGTGCTTACATGGCATATATGAAGATGTGCTTTTGTACTTTTTACAATTTCTACATCCCTTGCTATAATGCTTGATTCAGAAACGTTAGGAATGCCCTTTAAACCGAGCCTGAATGCCAATTCACACTCATTAACGACACCGCCTGCACTAATATTTTTGTCCTCTTCATGAAGAGTTAACGGTACACCTAAGTCCTCACTGTATATCAGAGCCCTCCTTAAAAGCTCGGCGTTCATAACAGGTAAACCGTCATCACTAAAAGCAACACAACCGGCTTTATGCAAAGAAAGCATATCTGACAATTCTTTTCCTTCTTCATTTTTGCTTATTGAACCTATAGGGTACAAATCACAGATATTTAGCATCCGTGCCTTGTTTTTTATATACTCAACAGTCTGTACATTATCTATCACAGGTCTTGTGTTTGGCATACAGCATACAGTGGTAAATCCACCCTTTACGGCAGATGCAAGCCCTGTTTCTATTGTCTCTTTGTTGGTAAAACCCGGATCTCGCAGATGGGCATGAATATCGACAAATCCTGGAGATGCAACAAGTCCTGTAGCGTCTATTTCATTATCAATACTGACACCAACAACATCTCCGACCGTTTCTATATACCCATCCTTTATCGATATATCTGCAAAACCCTCAAAATTGTTTGCAGGAGCTATTGCATACGCATTTCTTATAACCGTTCTCATCTCTCCCCCAGTTTTTTAATTAATATCTCATTCACAATCTTCGGGTTCGCTTTACCCTTCGTTGCCTTCATAATCTGTCCAACAAAAAAGCCTATAGTATTTTTTTTGCCTGTTTTATACTGTTCAACCGCTTTTGGATTTTTATTCACAATTTCAGAAATCATCTCTTCAATTTTGCCCGTATCCGTTATCTGTTTCAAACCCTTTTCCTCTATAACAACCCTAGGTTCCTTGCCATACTTATACATCTCTAAGAACACGGTTTTTCCTATCTTACCGCTAATTGTATTGTTATCTATGAGTTCCACAAGTTCACCTATATATTCAGGCTTAATTAATGTTGTTTCAATAGTTTTATTTTCTTTATTCAAATATCCTAACAACTCAGACAAAATCCAGTTGGCTACGGACTTTGGATTTTTTGAATTTTTTGCCGCTTCTTCAAAATAATCAGCTAACATTTTTTCATCTGTTAATATCTGTGCATCTTCCTTCTTTAATCCATACTCTTTCATAAATCTTTCAAGCCTCTGTTCGGGCAGCTCCGGAATTTCACTTTTTACACGATCTATCCATTCATCATCTATATTCAGGGGCACAAGGTCGGGGTCGGGGAAATATCTATACTCAAATGCCTCCTCTTTTGTTCTCATGGATCTGGTAATGCCCGCTTTTTCATCCCAAAGACGAGTTTCTTGAACTATTTTTTCTCCATTCTCAAGGGCTGCAGTCTGCCTTTCTATTTCATACTCCAAGGCTTTCTCAACATGTCTGAACGAGTTCATATTTTTAAGCTCAGCTTTCGTTCCAAGTTTTGTTTCACCCTTTGGTCTCATGGATATATTTGCATCACAGCGCATTGAGCCCTCTTCCATATTTCCGTCGCATATGCCTAAATATCTAACAATTCTTCTTATTGTCCTTAAATATTCACTTGCCTCCTTAGGTGTATGCATAACAGGCAGAGATACCATTTCAAGCAGAGGAACACCCGCCCTGTTTAGATCAACATAGCTGCCATCTGATTTGTGTATAGTTTTTCCTGCATCTTCTTCCATATGTATGCGCTCAAGCCCTATTTTTCTATACTCACCATCTATAAATATATTCACATATCCACCCTTCAAAATCGGCAATTCGTACTGTGAAATCTGATATCCCTTAGGCAGATCAGGATAAAAGTAATTTTTTCTGGCAAAACGCGAGAATTTATTTATTTCGCAATTCAACGCTATACCAAGTCTGATTGCATACTCCACAACCTGTTTGTTTAAAACAGGCAAAACACCAGGCATACCCAAACATACAGGACACACATGCGTATTGGGAGCCGCACCGAAATCCGTAGAACATGAACAGAATATTTTTGTCTTGGTCAATAATTGTATATGAACCTCCAAACCTATAACTGCTTCGTATTCCATATTATCCCCCAATCTCTTTCGGATTTATAATATAAAAATCTTTATCTATTTCATCGGTAAGCGATAACACCCTATTATTCTCTATCTTGATTTTATTGTCCGTAATCAGCTTGATGGCAAGCGGATAAATTTTGTGTTCTGTTTTCAGAATTCTGTCACTCAGGCTCTCTTCTGTATCGTTTTGCAGTATGGGCACTACAGATTGAACTATAATGGGTCCGTCATCGAGATTCTCCGTAACAAAATGCACTGTTGCCCCGCTAAATTTCGCACCACTTTCGAGTGCCTGCTTTTGTGCATGCAGTCCCCTAAAAGATGGCAATAATGCAGGATGTATATTAACAATCCTATTTTTAAACGTTACTATAAATTCTTTTGAGAGTATTCTCATAAAACCCGCAAGAACAATTAAATCAGTATTATACTCTTTCAACTTGCCAATTATCACTTTATCATATTCTTCTCTTGAAAGACCGTTTTGATCTATAAAAACAGCATCTATATCGTTGGCTTTTGCTATCTCGAGTCCTTTTGCATTTTTATTATTACTTATTACAACAACTATTTCAGCGTTTTTGATAAATCCGGAGCGTATATTTTTTAGTATGGAATGAAAATTTGAGCCCCTTCCTGAGATTAAAACACCGAGTCTATACAATTTTAACACTCCCTTTACCCTTTTTCACATATCCTATCAGATATGGTTTAAGATTGCTTTTTTCCACGGCATTCATAATATCTTTGCTATTTCTTTCTTCTGCTATCACAACAAAGCCCACACCCATATTAAATGTTCTGTACATCTCAAATTCGTTCAGTTTGCCTATATCCTGAACAAGCTTAAAAATATCTATTTCCGGTAAAGCCTTTTTTTCTATAATAACATCAAATTTCCCGGACAACACCCTTGGTATATTCTCATAGAATCCACCACCTGTTATATGCACTGCAGCCTTCACAAATGGCTTTATTTTATTGAAAACATTTACATAGATATTCGTAGGCCTAAGCAAAACCTCAGCCAAGGTTTCACCATTTACCAAAGAATCCAAATTATATTCAGCAACATCAAAAAACAGCTTTCTCAAAAGAGAATAACCGTTTGAGTGAAAGCCACTTGAAGAGATGCCTATCACAACATTTCCGTCACTTATGTCATTTTTTATCAAATCATCAGGCTTTGCTATACCCACGCAAAAACCTGCTAAATCGTACTCGCCATTTTTGTAAATATCTGGCATCTGAGCCGTTTCGCCACCTATGAGCGATGCATTGCTGAGTTTCAGTCCCTCAACAATACCCTCGACTATCTCACTTAGAACCCTATCCTCAAGTTCGCTGTAAGCTATATAATCAAGAAAGAAGGCGGGATTTGAACCTGTTGTTATAATATCATTTACATTCATCGCAACAAGGTCAATTCCAACACTATTGTGTATACCTGCCATTTGTGCCACTATGAGCTTGGTTCCTACGCCATCTGTCGCACTGGATAAAACCAAATCGGAACCAAAATTTTTCAAACTGTAGAGTGCACTAAAACCACCTATGGAAGATATAATATTCTCTTTTGGCAATGCTTTCGTAAAATCCTTTATTTTGTTTACCAACCTATTTCCCTTGTCTATATCCACACCTGATTGCTTATATGTTATCAATTATTTCTCCTTTTTATTAATATAGGCACAAGCTTGTCATAGCTGATTATTATAATGCCAAGAAGTGGGACAGATAAAATCACACCCCACACCCCAAGAAGTTTTCCAAAAAACAGAATAGAAAGAAGCACAGCAAGCGGGTCTATTTTTAGTTGCTTTGAATATATAAACGGGGCTATGATATTACCCGAAATAAAATGAATCAGCAGAAGCACAATTATAACTTCAATCGTCATCAGTAAGCTGTGGTGAACAAACAATGCAATAATAATAGGAGGAATAAAGCTCAAAATAGCCCCTACATAAGGTATTATATACATAACACCCCCAAATACACCGAATAACAAAGCATAATCAATACCAACTATATACAGTCCTATGAAACCAAGGATAGAAACAATAAGCATTAGAACTATTAAACCAACAACATATCCCCAGATCATACCGTGTATATCTTCGAATACCTTCAGGTATTCTTCGCCAAGTATTGTAAGTATAACCTTTCTAATCATGTTTCTGTACCTATCTCTATAGATAATCATAAAATAGGATATAATAGGTATCAAGAAAAATGCTATAGTAGCATACACACCCTTTACTATGCCCGTGAAAGAACTCAATGCAAATGAGGTTGCATAGGATTTAGCTGAATCAACAACGCTGTTTGTCAAAACATAAAGTGCCTGATTATTACCTATACGGCTACCAAGATAGTTATAGAATTCATTCAATCTATCGTGCAGATTCTCCATTAAATAGGGCAGTTGCCTTTCTATGCCTATAATTTGGTTTATCAATGGAGGTATTGCAGCAATTAAAAGCCATACAAAAAGCCCCATAAACACGCCTACAACAAATAGTCCTCCCAGCCATTGTGGCACACCGAACCTGAATAACAGCTTTTCAAATGGATAAGATATCTCGGAAACAAAATATGACAGCAATATAATGACGGTAACAAATGTCAGTTTAAAAAACAGGAGGTATACACCCCCTGTTAAAAAGATAAGGAATATAAAATATTCAAATAAACCAGAATGAACAGTTTTATCCAAGCTATAAAACCTCTTCTTGAGATTCGTCTTCTTGAAGCCTTGCTCTCACCTCTTTCAATCTTTCCTTTTCTTCCTGTATGGTTTTTTTTGCTTCCTCTATAGATTCCACTATAGCCTGCTTCTTTTCCTGAGCATATTCGACACCCTTATCCAGCAATTCCTTGGAGTTATCAGCCATTTTTGTGGCCAATTGTGTAATTTTTTCCTCGATGTTCTCTTTTTGTTTCAATAATGATTCTTTTTTCTCATCTGCCATAGACACGAGCTTTTGTTTCAATTCTGCGTTTTTCTCATCCTCTAAAAATTTCTTCGTAGCTTTATATGCAACAAAAGCTCCCGCTACACCTACAGTTAACAAAACCAGTTTCTTCATAACCTTACTCCTTTCTTTTTTTTAATTTTGAGACTACAATACTTATACCGCTTAAAAATGCATAAACACTATCCAACTGTTCTTCTATCTTTTCAACCCTCTTGAATATATACTGAATATGTGTTTCGGTTTTTTTCTTGGTATCTACAACCAGGTCAACAACATCATCTGTTACATTATTGGTTTTTTCCATAATTCCCGTACCTGTTTCTTTAGCTTTTGAGCTGATTTCCTTGATTTCATCTGATATCTCCACCACTGCATCCATAATTTTCTGTGCTTTGTATGCAATCTCCTTTGCATTCGAATTGTAGGGTTTAATCTCTCTCTTTAGTTCATCAATATTTTGTTTTAAGCTACCGTACAACTTTATAAGAATTATCAGAGCTACAATGCCTACTATAGCCAGACCGACATACACAATAGCTATTATAGCAAGTGAAATTTGAGGTACAGACTCCATAATCACCTCCAAAATTTAGTTTATAACTTTTTACCAAACAGTTTTGAAACAATTTCGCTGGCAGATTCTTCCACAGACCTACTTGTAACATCAATTACAAGCCATTTCTTGTTTTTTCTAAAAATATTATTTGAATATTCTATCTCTTCATAAATCTTGCTTAAAGAGGCATAGGAACTGTTTTCTATACCCAGTTTTTTTGCTCTCTGCAACCTTATCTCATACAACCTCATTGGATCAATAGTTAATCCTACAATTTTTCTTTGATTAACCTTAAAAAGAGAATCCGGAAGTCTCTCTCCTTTTACAATAGCAAAATTAGCCACCTTATAGCCCTCCTGAGCAAGATAAATACTAAGGGGTGTTTTGCTCGTTCTCGATAAGCCAACCAAAATAATATCCGCTTCATCCAATTGCTTCGAACTTCTGTTATCATCATGTGCTACAGTATACTCTATAGCTTTAATTTTATCAAAATATTGGTCACTTATTTTGTGTAGCAGGCCAGACATATTCCTCGCTTTTTGACCGAAAAATTGCTCAAATTTCTCTATAAAGTAGCCAAAGATATCCAAAGCTATTATAGAATACTTCTTGAAGGCATCATCTGCATAATCTCTTAGCTTCTTATCAGCTATGGTGATAATAACAATAGGTCTTTCACTTATAGCTTTTTCTACTATTTCATCTATCTGCTCTCTGCTTCTAATCTCTATAAACTTTCTCTGAGCAATATTGCTATACCTAAACTGCACCAAAAAAGCCTTTGTTATCTTGGATGCCGTTTCTCCCGTGCCATCTGAAAGTAGGTATATATATTTTTTTTCCTGCTCCATAAAAACACCTTTAAAATCCTAATTTTAATAAATTATACACAGAAACAACTATCCACAACACCATAAAAACAACAATCGAAATAGGCTGAATAATGGAAAGTTTACTCATAGAAATAAGTAATTCAAAGATACCTATATAAATTATAAAACTCACACCCCCCAAGAATACATTCTTTACAAAATCACTCTTCCTCGGCGTAATCCTCAAAACAAACACGAGAGAAAGCAGTGTTAATACAACAGTAGAAAGCGGATAAAACACCTTAGAGAAAAATATAGACAAAGAACTGTTTTGGGCACTCTTTATACCTTTCCAAAGCTGGCTCATTGTGTAATCACTTTTTTCAGGCGATACCACAAAATCGCTATTTTTAAGTTCTACATCCATTTTAAGTTTATCTAATAACTTTTCTTTTGACAAATTTTTAACATTTTCAACATGTACTTTTTCCAAAATAATACTTTTATCTTCTATTTTCAACTCTTTTGCATATATAACACTTCGAATGCTATTATTCTCCAATTCATAAATTTTTACATTTGAGGCGGTCTTCTTATTAATATTTAGATAATCTACGTTGATAAAAAGATTGGACTTATGAAACCATATATCTCTACCGTAATTCTTATTGAACTCAAATGTTTTAACAAAATAGGCTTTATCAAGACTTTTACCCACAATAAACCCATCCGATAGAAACATAAAAAAGCTAAACAAAATGGATAGAAGGAGTATAGGTAAAGCTATTTTAAATATGTTTATACCACTTGACCTCATGACGATAATCTCATTTCTCATGGACATAAACCCAAGCGTAACAAGAGAGGATAGGGCAAATATTAACGGCATAAAGTAGTAAAGAACAAAAGGTGTATAGTAAAAATAGTATTTTGCAATGGAATATATACAAACTGAACTTTTTAGCAATGACGACAGATGTCCGAAAAAATCAGATAAGAAAAAAATCAGAACCATAAAAATTATTGAAAACAGAAATATGTTGAGAAAATTGAATAAAATATATCTATGCAGACGTTTCATACTTATCGGCTATTTTCCAATGTTCTAAAATAGTGGGTATTATGCTCTCGAATGTATCCAAATCAAGCATAACAGCTGCATCGGATAAAGCATCTTTTGGATTTTTATGTACCTCAAAAAATAGCCCGTCAACGTTAACTGCGCTGGCAGCAAAAGATAGCCATTTAGCATATTGTCTTGTACCGCCTGAAGTTTTGCCTGTACCAGGAAGTTGCATGGAGTGTGTAACATCGTATATAACCGTATAGCCAAGCTCTTTCATAATTCTTAAACTTCTAAAATCAACAACAAGATTGTTATATCCAAAGCTACTACCGCGCTCTGTCAGCCATATATTTTTATTGCCCGTATATTCTACTTTCAAAGCGGCAAATTTCATATCCCACGGAGCCATAAACTGACCCTTTTTTATATTTACAACCTTCCCTGTTTTACCAGCCTCAACAAGGATATCTGTCTGCCTACATAGAAAAGCCGGAATTTGAACAACATCAACAACCTCCGCAACCCTTGATGCCTGCTGCGGCGTGTGGATATCGGTCACTATTTTCAAACGTGTCTTCATCTTGACATCGTTTAATATTTCAAGACCTCTTTCAATGCCAGGTCCCCTAAAAGAGCTGACAGACGTCCTGTTTGCCTTATCAAACGATGCTTTAAATATAATTTCTATATTGAATTTCTCGGATATCTCTCTTAGCTTTTCCGCAATGTACAGGGTCATTTCCCTACTTTCTATAACACAAGGACCTGCAATAAAAAAATGCTTCTTCAATTTAATATACCTCCATTTTTAATTTTAACATAATAAAAATGGCCGGTCAAAATATAAAGAGACCACTACACAATGTATAGTTTCTTATCAAGCTCTTGAAACGAATATGACCCAAGCACCTCTTTTCGTAAAAAGTGCTTAGTGTGCTTAATGAGCAAATAAAGGATGAATTCCTCACCATCCATTTTATAAATAAACTTTATTGATATCCTGTATATCAAGAATGGATGGTGAGGAAGAAGGACATTGCTCATTAAGCATACTAAGCACAAGATTACCTTATTTTACCTAATGAGACCACTATTCCATACTTGTATAAAATCTGTTCAATGTTTTTTTAAAAAAATTCAACGCCTCTTTACGACTCTCCTTCTTATATCTATACATTCCATCACTATATACAAGGTTTCTTAAAATACGCGGGTTGTTTTTAAACATTTTGGCATAGTCTCTCCTGTCAAACCTTAAAAAACCTACCTCAATAGAATGAAGATTGCGAATCCTGTTTATCTTCTCAGTCAAGCAACCGTATTTCTCTATATACTCAACAAAAACAGGATCTATCCTTATGCCTATCTGAAAGCCCTTCTCATCCAACCTATGTATAGCTTCCATTCTTTTGTTTAATGAAGGAGAAAGATGCTCAAATTTATCAATAACCTCCTGTGGATTCAAAGAAAAAGCAATAATAGTATTTTTACGAGGTTTTATAGACAGCAAACCTTTTATATTATCCGATTTTGTCCTTAATTCCAGATACACATCATCGTCCAGTTCTCCAAAAAATTCCGCAAGTTTAATGTTAAAATCCGAAAAATGCACCATTGATAGTGAATCAGAGAATGTACCGGCATAAAAATATAGAGGACGGTTTTTGTCTTTTAACAAAATATTGTGTATAGCCTCAAAATAATCTTCATAGTTTAAAAATATCACAGGATTAAAACTCTTAAAATAGCCCTTCAAAAAACAATATGAGCAGTCGTACAAACAATTATATGCATTCAAAACAGAGTACCCATATGCATTATCGGGAGTATAACTTTCAGGCGTTTTTCTTAAAAACTCACCTTTTTTGTTTGCAAAAATAATGGCGTTTCTGTCTTTCAGATTGTGGAAATAACTTGTATAATCGTTGATTTCATAAACCTTAAATCGTGAAAGGTTCAAGCCTATCCTTTTTTTATCAACTTTTTTTTCAATAAAAATCGCTGTTTCTTCGGCACTACCGTTTAATTTGAGTTTTTCTGAATTTATTACAATCCTCTTATACAGCCTCTGCCTTAAAGAAAATGTAAGTCGTCTTTTTGATACAAGCTTTTTTATACCCTCTATAATTTTAATGTCTAAAATGTGTGTATATTTGAAAATTTCCAGACCAATCCTATCCTTATCAATATACATAAGCCTCTCAATAGTACCACTTAAAAAATTGGTATCATAAGAAAAGCTCTGCACTTCCTTGATATCTTCACATCTATTGTTATCGCTTATAACCCTTAAAATAAGCCCAAACCTATCTATGCTCTTTATAGCTTTTGCAAATAAATAGCTCTCTTTATCTACACTATCTCCAAATAGCCTCAAATAGTCGGAGTCACAATCATACCCATCAAAGAGCGTAACGCACTCCATTTTTTTAACACCGTTTATATACGGCATATCAACAGGGTTTGATATAGGTTGTTTACTGCTCATAAGCTTTATCCTATTTGCAACAAAGAAATCACCTACTTTCAAGTTATCGTTTAGGCTGCCGGAAATACCAAATAGTATGGCTATACTTATATCACTGTATTTGGATAAAATCTCTACAACACTGTAACTTAAAGGTAGGGCTCCCCCCCCATAGTTGATAAATATATATAAATTTTTATATTTCAGTAATTTCCCTATTTTTTCAAATGGGTATAGTTTGAGCAGGGGTTCAATTTCCTTTCTGTGTTCGCTTGCAAGAAGAATCATAAAATTGATAAATAGTCCTGTTTGAATAGATATCTACAATAGTTAAATTATCAATGGTATTCGATTTAAAAAAGGCATAAACCTTCTCTATATTGCTTTTATATTTTGGAATGAGTACATACCCATCACCATTTTTATCTATTTTAAACAGCTCGCCTATATCTTTCTTGCCAAGAAATAGCAGAAACAGAACCTTGTTAAAGGATTCTAACTTATAGATACTCTCTTTTGAGTTACTATAATCGACAACCTCAAAATTGTTTATAATAACCCTCTCATTCTTATAGTCAAAAGTCATATATTCCTTAGGCACTATTTTAAGTCTACCCCTTTTTGTTATTTTTTGGCCGCTCATTGCATTTATAGATGTCTGAACAAAATCAAAGACAGTTGTTTTGTTGTCATAAATTCTAAAAATATGCTTTAGTTTACTCTCTTTTGCAAAAGAAACACTACCTGTGAGCAATACCAACAATATCGCTGACAGAGCCAATATTTTTTTCATTTAAATATCTCCTTATTTCCTCAATAATATCTAAGGTAATATTCGGTTTTATAAAATTTGCCGTACCAACCTCAATTAGTGATGCACCTGCCATTAAATACTGGAGTGCCACATCACCGTTGTATATGCCTCCTACGCCTATAATTGGTAATTTCACCTTCTCATAAACCTCATAGACCATTCTGACACCTACAGGATAGATGGCAGGTCCGCTCAATCCCCCGGTTTTATTGGCAAGAAATGGTCTTTGGATTTTTGTATCAATAACCATACCTGTTATTGTATTAATAAGACTAACAGCATCAGCTCCAGCTTCCTCAGCAGATTGAGCAATGGTTGTTATATCATCCACATTTGGAGTAAGTTTAACAATTATAGGTTTTTTAACAGCTTTTTTTACTGCCGATGTAAGCTCAAACACACTTTCTGGATTTTTTCCAAACAAAGCCCCACCCTTTGATACATTGGGACATGAAACATTAATCTCTAAGGCACTTATGCTACTTTCTCTGTCCAGCTTCTCTGCAATCTCCAAAAATTCATCCTTTGTGCTGCCGTATATGTTCGCTATTATGTGTGTATTCAATTCTTTAATATCGGGCAATTTTTCCGAAATAAAACTGTCAACACCTACATTCTGCAATCCTATGGCATTAAGCATGCCGCATGGTGTTTCTATAATTCTATTGGGTTTATTACCCTCTTTCTCGGTAACGCTCAAACCCTTAACTATAAATCCGCCAAGCCTATTTAAATCCATATATTTCTTATATTCACTGCCATACCCAAATGTTCCCGAAGCCGTCAATACAGGATTCTTAAATATAAGATTGCTTAACTTTATCGTTAGATTCACAGAGACTGCCATATTATATCCCTATAATCAAAGACCGGCCCCTCAACGCAGACCCTCTTAAAGCCGCTCTTTGTTTCAACAACACAACCCAAGCACACACCTATGCCACAAGCCATCCTCGATTCCAACGATACCTGCATCTCACAATTTTTTTCATAACAAATATAAGCCAACCTTTTAAGCATAATGGTCGGGCCGCAGGCAAACACCAGACTTTCTTTGTCAAGCTCTTTTTCAACCATATCAACAACATTTCCGTTAAAACCTCTACTTCCATCCATAGTTGCAATATTACCAAAATCAACATATATTTCACTTGCCGTATTAAAACCAAAGTATGCATGATAATCTGTGCTGTAGTACTGTTCCATTGCATTTTTCAAATACACAAGAGGCGCAACACCAACACCACCACCAACAAGAAAAATCTTTCTCTTTTTGTTTATTTTACTAAAACCATTTCCTAAAGGACCAAGCAAATCAACAAACCCTCCCGGCTTTTTTGCAGAGAGAATCTCTGTCCCCTCCCCTACAACCCTATAGATTATTTCTATATACTCATCCGTAAAATTCTCTATACTGAATGGTCTTCTCAACAAAGGATAGTTAAAACTGTTTATTTTGACCATAAAAAATTGACCTGGATATGCATTAAACAAACCCGGATTGTCTATTTTTAAAGAGAATGTATTAAGAGCGATTCCTTTATTGTCCAATATCTCCAATTCCATCTATTTTATCTCTTCAATTTCAAACTTCCTGTTACCTGCAGGTACTTTAACCACTACCTCATCTCCTTCCTCTTTACCTAAAAGAGCTTGAGCAATAGGGCTTTTTATTGATATTTTACCGTTGTTGGGATCCGATTCGTCCTCGCCTACAATCATATACTCAACACTCTCATCCTTATCCAGATCATAGAGCGTAACGCTGCAGCCAAATCCCACTCTGTCTTTTGAAACACTGTTTGGATCTACAACTTGGGCATTGTTTATCTTTTTTGAAAGCTCGGAAATTCTATTTTCAATCAAAGCGTGTTTTTCTTTAGCGGCATGATATTCGGCATTTTCGCTCAAGTCACCCTTTGCCCTTGCTTCCTCTATCTCTTTAATAATAGCCGGACGCTGATTTTTTTGAAGATCTTCCATCTCCTCAATAAGCTTCTCATATCCCTGAGGCGTCATCAATACTTTCTCAGCCATACCTAACCCCTTTTTTGATAATATTCTTGTATAGAATTTACTTCTGTTTTTTTACCTTTAATTTTTGCTTCAATAGCGCGTACAGCCGCTATTGCACCCGATATCGTTGTGCAATAAGGTATATTCATAGTCAATGCAGTCCTCCTTATATAAAATGAGTCTGTTCTCGAACGCTTTCCAGAAGGCGTGTTAATTAAAAAATGAATATTGCCATTTTTCATTTTATCAAGAATATTTGGCCTTCCTTCACTGATTTTTTTTACATACTCAACCCCTACGCCTTCTTTTCTTAAGTATTCATAACTACCTTTGGTGCAGTATACCTTAAAACCCAAATCTATTAATTTTGACGCTATAAATACACCCTGAACCTTATCGTGATCTGCTAAGGATAAAAAGATATTGCCTCTTTCCGGCAGTCTCATTCCTGAGGCAAGCAGAGCCTTATAGTAAGCTGTCGGAAAATCATCGGCAATACCCATAACTTCGCCGGTAGATTTCATCTCAGGGCCCAATGTTGTATCGACATTGGGAAATTTAACAAATGGGAAAACAGACTCCTTAACCGCATAGTATTTTGGATCAACCTCCCTTATATCGAGTTCTTTAATCTTTTTGCCCATTATAACCTGAGTTGCAACCTTAGCCCAATGAACCCCTGTAGCCTTGCTGACAAACGGCACTGTACGCGATGCCCTTGGATTTACCTCTAATATATACACTCTGTCATCTTTAACAGCAAATTGTATATTAATCAAGCCCACAACATTTAGTTGCCTCGCCAACAGTCGTGTTTGTCTTTTTATTTCATTTACTATATCTTTCTTTAATGTTCTCGGTGGAATAGAGCATGCAGAATCACCAGAATGCACACCTGCTGCCTCAATGTGCTCCATTACAGCAGCTACAATTGTTTCTTTACCATCGCTTACAGCATCAACATCAACCTCAACAGCATCCTCCAAGAATTTATCGACCAACAAAGGGTGATTGCCGGACACCTCTACCGCCTCTTCAACATACTCATTCAGATGTTCTTCATTATACACAATCATCATAGCCCTTCCACCCAATACATAGGAAGGCCTAACCAATACAGGATATCCTATTCTACGTGCAACATCTATAGCCTCCTTGCTCGATTTTGCTATACCGTTTTCAGGCTGTAACAGTTTTAATTCTTTTATCAAATCACTGAATAACTCCCTATCCTCTGCGATATCGATATTCTTCGGGTCTGTTCCAAGAATAGGAACATTCGATTCTTTCAATGCCATAGAGAGTCCAAGCGGCGTCTGACCTCCAAATTGGACAATAACACCATACGGCTTCTCGGTTTCTACAATATTCATAACATTCTCATATGTCAATGGTTCAAAATAGAGCCTATTTGATATATCATAATCCGTGGAAACGGTTTCTGGATTACAGTTTACCATTATAGATTCATATCCCTCATTTCTTAATTCCAAAGACCCGTGCACGCATGTATAATCAAATTCTATACCCTGCCCTATTCTATTTGGACCGCTTCCAAGTATAATAACCTTCTTTTTATCGTTTACCACTACAGACTCATTCTCATCTTCATAGGTAGAATAAAAATACGGCGTATAAGCCTCAAACTCACCTGCGCATGTATCTACCATCTTATAAACATTCTGTATATTTGTATCTTTTCTTAGCTTTTTAACCTCCTCTTCGGCTGTGTTTGTCAATCTTCCTAACCTTGAATCCGAAAACCCATATTCTTTTAGCTGTTTTATATTTTCTTTATTTACACCTATTTTTTTTATCTCTTCCTCTTTATCTATAATTTGTTTAATATTATACAGAAACCATTTATCTATATATGTAAGATCGTGGATATCGTCAATAGTGTAACCTCTCCTGAACGCTTCACCTATATACAGAACCCTCTTTGAGTTAGGATGTATCAATTTTTCCTTAATTTCATCATCTCCGCAATGTATATCAACAAAACCATCCCATCCATATTCAAGTGAGTATATCGCCTTCTGCAATGATTCTTTGAAGGTTCTTCCTATAGACATAACCTCACCTACACTCTTCATCTGTGTCCCAAGCTCATCTTTTGTGCTGAACTTTTCAAATGTGAATCGTGGAATCTTTGTAACAACATAATCGAGCATGGGCTCGAAACTCGCAGGCGTCTTTTTTGTTATATCATTCGGTATTTCATCAAGCGTATATCCCACACTCAAAAGCGCTGCAAATTTGGCTATAGGAAAACCCGTAGCCTTGGAAGCCAATGCACTTGAGCGTGATACCCTGGGGTTCATCTCTATAACGACAAATTCACCGTTTTTAGGATTGACCGCAAACTGTATATTTGAACCGCCTGTCTCTACACCTACCTTTCTTATTATATCTATAGCAGCATCCCTTAAGATTTGATACTCCTTATCAGTCAATGTCTGAGCAGGCGCTATGGTTATGGAATCACCTGTATGAACACCCATAGGATCAAAATTTTCTATTGAACATATTATAAATACATTATCATTCTTGTCTCTCATAACCTCAAGTTCATATTCTTTCCAGCCAATTACGGATTGCTCAATCAAAACTTCGCTAACAGGGCTTTGTTCAATTCCCCACTTGACAACACCTTCGAACTCCTCCTTATTGTATGCAATACCTGCACCCGTTCCGCCAAGCGTAAAAGATGGCCTTATAATAACAGGAAACCCAATTTCATCCGTGACGCTGTATGCCTCATTTATATTGTGGGCAACGCCTGAAAGGGGCACCTTCAAGCCTATTTCTTCCATAGCCTTTTTAAACATCTCTCTATCTTCAGCTTTTTGTATGACTGAGGCATTGGCTCCAATCATCTCAACACCGTATTTATCAAGAACACCCTCTTTATGCAGATCCATTGCAGCATTTAGGGCAGTCTGTCCGCCGAGTGTAGGTAGGATTGCATCAGGTCTCTCTTTTTCTATAATTTTTTCCATAAATTCAACAGTTATAGGTTCAATATATGTTCTATCGGCCAACATAGGATCGGTCATTATTGTTGCAGGATTGGAATTAACCAAAACAACCCTATAGCCCTCATTTTTTAGAGCTTTGCAGGCCTGCGTCCCTGAGTAATCAAATTCACAAGCTTGACCTATAACTATAGGACCTGAGCCTATTATCATAATTGTTTTCAAATCTTCTCTTTTTGGCATAAATCACCCCTCAACCATATAGTTCAAAAAGGGATACACTAATTTATCTTTTATTTCAAGATTTTATGCATTAAGCATAATCTTTCAGTGCACGTTCCTGCTCCCTATTTAAATCCCTATTCCTTATATCTTTTCTTTTATCGTATAATTTTTTACCCTTTACAAGCGCAATTTCTATCTTTATTTTTCCGTCTTTGGAATATACTTTTAAAGGTATAAGCGTTAAACCTTTTTCTTTCACTTTACCTATTAATTTTCTAATTTGATACTTATGCAAAAGTAATTTCTTTCTTCTATACGGATCATGATTCATATAGGAAGATGCAAATTTATACGGACTTATGTGAAAATTATTTATAAAAACCTCTCCGTGATCGATTTCTGCGTAACTATCCTTTAAATTGGCTGTTCCCATCCTAATAGATTTCACCTCGCTGCCCTTTAACACAATACCAGCTTCATAAACTTCTATAATCTCATAATCGTGCTTTGCCTTTCTGTTAACAATTGATTTCATAATTGCAAAATCAGAGAAAAGCTACTCATTTATGAAAATTCAAAATTCTATTTATTTGTAACGATCTTGGGGGTAACAAATATAAACAATTCACTTTCCGGGTTATATATTCTCTTGGTTTTAAATAACCATCCAAAGAAAGGTATTCTCATCAAACCCGGCACACCACCAGTTGATTTTAAATTTGTTCTCTGTATAAGGCCTCCAAGAACTATTGTCTGGCCATTAGTCAAAACAACAGATGTCTCAACAGAATTTTTATTGATGGGTGGTTCCCCGTTAACGGCATGAGAAAAATCGGCAGAATCCTTTTTTACCTTTATCTTAAGTATTATTTGGTTATTATTTGTTATATGAGGTGTAACATCTAAAGAGAGTGTGGCATCCTTAAAACTCACACTTGTTGCTCCAGATGCACCTGCACTTTCCTGATACGGAATTTCCTGCCCGCTTTCTATCTTTGCCGGCTCATTATCTAATGTTATAACTCTTGGCGAAGAAAGAACCTTAGAATAACCCTCAATTTCTCCTGCCGTTAGTTTTAAATCAAGATTGTAATTAGCGATAACATTGCCCATAGCAAGGCTCAAGGTAGATGTTGGTGCATCGGAAAGCGTAGTAGGTAGATTAATAGCAAAATTACTACCCGTAAAATTAGCTGAAGGATTAATTTTATTTCCAGATGAATCAATATTTACCGGAGAGGTTGTTCCTCCAACCCCTATAAAAGTGTTGCTGTTTTTAATACCAAAATTACCATAATTTCCGCCCCATTGAATGCCGAGCTGCCTTTCAAATGTCTTACTGATTTCAACTATTCTTGCATCTATTTCAACAGCTTTCTTTCTTTTATCTATAGTGTTAACAATTTGTTTTATCTTGTCTATATTGTCCTTAGTGTCATGACAGATAACAGCATTGTTTTTAATATCTGAAACAATAAAACCTGATTTGGATTTCTTCTTGTACAATAAATTATTTACTATTTTCATAGCATAATCAGGCGTTACATAGTTTAAATCAATAACCTCAGTTATGGCATTTTTTGCCCTCTCCAACTCCTGTTTTTCCTCTATTGCTTTAAGCTCCTGCCTTTTTTCAGACTGCATTTTTGATGCTGTAGTAATTCTAATAATATTACCGTACTTTTCTGCAACCAAACCCTTTTGCTGGAGTATAAGATCAAAAGCTTGATCCCATGGAACATCGTGCAATTCCATGGTTAATGAGCCTTTTACGTCACTGCTTGTTATAAAATTTAGATTGCTAATTTGAGCAAAAACCCTAAAGATATCATGTATATCTGCGTTTTTAACATTGAAGGAAATTTTCTTACCAGTATATTTTTTACCACTTTTTTTAGTTAGGACATCATTATCATTTTTTATATTCAAAATCTTTTCACTATTGTAATTGTTGCCATTAAATTTATTTGCATCATGTAAATTTTGTTCTTTGGGGATATTAAAGATTATATAAACATGTCTTTTGTCTGAATAATCCCGTCTTAAAAGATTTTCGGACTTAATACGTATTGCGTATCTTGTCGTTTTTTCATTAACCTTGGTAGCAACAATGCTTGTTATGGCAGACGAAATACTCGATAAACTCTGTTTCTCTAAAGCACTCGTCGTAGGTTCAGCATTATTAATAGTAAGATATACTACATTTTTGCCCTTTTCTACACTATAATCAGGCTTGCTCTTTAACAAAGCAACAACCATCTCATATGTTTTAAATTTTCTAAAGGATACCCTTTCTAAAACATTTGAGCCTTTGGTATTTTTTGCATTAAAGATTACCTTAAAGTTACCTTGTTTATTTTCTATTTTATTGTCAGGAACAGAGCTTTTTTTAAAAACAAACACAATTCTCAAAGTAGGTTTCTTATATTTGTTATAAACAACATCATTTTCTGTATGCATATTAATTTTTGCCCTAACTTGATTATCGTTTAAAATCAACACCCCTTTTTTACAAGCAGAGCATTCATCAACACCCAAAATATCTATAATTAATCTTGTAGGGTTCTTAAAAATCATCTTGCTATAATTCAACTTTTCAGAAGAAGAATACTTTATACAAAATTCTCCATTTTTAAAATCCACAGATTTGACATTTAAAGCATACACATTTGTCACTACAAACAAAACAGCTATACAAATTAGGCTTATCCTAAAAATAATTTTATTCATTACAATCACCTACCTTCCGTTTTTTTCATTTCTATTGTAGCATTTTTAATTCCTTTTTTTGTTTTAAAAGACAAGACTATGCCATTGTCTATAATTTTGGATACATAAACATCTCTATCCAGTTTATAGTTTTTATAAACAACAGCAGACTCTCCGGAAGGGCCTACTATTAAAGCAGCATTCATTTTCGGATCTGCTTTACTGTAAACAACCATCAGCACCGAAATGGAATGTATCACCGATTCAATTCTTTCTTTCACCTGCCTATCCTTTGCCATCCTATTGTGGCTAAGCAAAATATTCTCCTTTTTCTTCAATTCACTCAATTTTAAAAGATCCATAAAAGGATCTCTATCCAATTTAAGATTGAAAGCAGAGCTTTTAATAGGATTCAACAGAATGCCGCTGCTTATAAAAAGCAATAATACAATTAATATTTTTTTCATAACACTACCTTTTAACACGTTTAAAATAATAGGTTTCAGCACTGAATTTAACATTCAACAGCACTTTTGACGAATTGATAATCTTGGGATTCGATAATGAAAAATTTTTAACCTTAAATAATCTGTCCATCTTTGCAACATCTTCAAAAACAGCACCGCAATTCTTGTATGTAGATGTAATGGAAATATCTATAGGTTTTATGGAGTACACTTTTTTCTCTATAGCATTTTTTGGTTTAAAAGACATTAAAGCAACATTTTTACTTTTTATTATATTGGTTAATTTGACAAGTAGAGACGGGATCTCCTCTTTAAGGGGAAGCTCTTTTTTATACACCAGAAATTCTTGTTGCGCCTTTTTGTATTTGGCTCTAAGAGCAGGCAGCTCCCTTTTAAAAGCTGACAGCTTATATATTTGCGCCTGCAAGTTATCTATCTTTTTAGAGGCATCTATGTAATAAAAATAGTACCATCCGCCGCCTATGATTATAACTATAAATAAAAACAAAATAAGCTTAGATAAATTTGATGTCTCATTCAATCTGTCATTTAAACCCATACTCTATCCTTTAAGAATTACTAAAATATAAAACTTATAAACATCATTGCCCATTTTACGTGACGCCCTGATCAAGCCACTTTTATTAAACCGAACCTTTGAAACATTTTTAACATGCTCCAAGTTTGTCATATATTTTGCAACAGATTCCGTGGTGAAGCTTTTTCCCTCTATTTCTAACTTATTGCCCTTTTTTGTAAGTTTCGTTAGCCATAGTCCATTGGGTATTATATCAGCTACATTTTTTAAATTTTTATACGCTTCTCCCCTATTCTTATCTAAATTTTTTATGGTAACTATCATAGAATTCACTTCTTTAAGTTTTGCTTTAATTACCTTTACCTCTTTTTCGACACTTTTAAGCTCATTCCTTTTTTGAGTCAACAGCTCAATCCTATTATTAAAATGGAATGTAAAAAGCACCAATACAACAACTTCCACCAAAATAATGGCAACAAGACTCAAAGCCAATATTTGACTATTATTAATATCGCCCTTTCCTGCCTTTTGGGAAGCATAAGTTCCAACTAAATTTATCTCTATCATAAGCCTCTAACCGCCAATCCGACAGCTATGGAATAAAGAGAACTAACCGATGAGTTGATATCTCTATTTGTGCTGTCTTTAATACTAAATATATTAAAAGGGTTTAATCTTACCACATTTTTATTCATAAGTTTTGTTGGAGCATCATCTTTCAAATATTCGAATAAAGCACCAAGAGCACCGGAAAAAATAATATTATCTATATCTTCGCTTAAATTCAGCACATTGTTTTCATAAAAACTTATGGAATTTTGCAGCTGAGAATATAGTATAGAAGTCTTATCAATAATAAAAGATAGTAGAGAGTCTTTCTTGGACTCCTCGATTTTCTCCAGGTTTTCAATAGACATAGCCACTTCATTGGTAGGTATATCAAACGTATTGGATGCCTCTTCCAGAATAGACTTAAAACCAAATTCAATATATCTACTAAACTCTGGGATTTCATTATTTACAAAAATAATCTTAGTTGAATTATATCCTACATCTACAAGCATATTATGTTTTGCTTTTATATCAATATTGTTTTGAAATAGAGCATTTGTCATAGCAAACACATCTACATCTACAATTTTAAGTTTAATTCTTGCTTTTTTTAAAGAATCTATATATGAATTTACTATATCCTTTTTTGTCAAAACCACCAAAATCTTCATTTCATTTTTTTCGTTATCTTTATTCATAACTTGATAACTTACATTAACCTGATCCATTCCAAAAGGAGCATATTGCTCCGCCTCCCACATAACCGCCTGTTCAATCTCATCATCAACCACTAAAGGCATATTGATTGTTTTTGTAATAACAAAAGAGCTGTTGAGCGCTATTGCCACATTTTTGTTTTTGATTCTATATTGTGAGAAAAGCGATCCGATAAACTCAGACATAACATCTATATCAAAATTTTCTTCCTGAGAAATTATGTCCGGCGTTCTTTCCTTTATTGCTTTTTCAACACTAACCACACCTTTTTTATTGCTTAACTCTACTATTTTTGTGTAATAACTACCTATATCTAAACCAATTAAACTCTTACCGAACACAAAAATTCTCCTTCATACACTTATTTACTTAAAAGTAAACTAAAACTACTATTTTGTCAATAAAAAATTAATTTTAATCAACATATTGCCAAAGAATTTTTCAAATTTATTAAAACCAAACTGTTTCAAAGCATAATCTACAAAATATGGAGCGTTATCGCCAAAATATTCATTACCCGTTATATCTATGTTTATATTGCAATGTCCGTTTCCCGAAACCAATATCTTTTTACCTATTTTATCGTTCTTTTCATATAAATCAATTTCCACACCATTTTTACAGGCTGTTGCAGCAGCCATTAATCCTGCTGCACCGCCGCCCACTATTGCTAATTTCATACTAAAATCCTACAAAAATGTATTTATAATGAGAATAACAAAAAGAATCAAGGCAAACACTCCCTTTTTATAATCTTTTTTATAGAGATAAAAAATAGTAATTAAAAAAACAAGAAGCAGAGGTGTTGACATTAACAACAACATTCCGACATAGCCGAAATTTACAAGATTATCACCAATTTTTTTATTAAATATACCTGCCATTAAAAAAAACATACTCATATAAAATCCTGCCTTTAGAATATACGATAATCCCTTCATAAAAAAGCCTTTGCTATCATTTCTACAGCAGTTAAAATTAAAATAACTACAAATATCTTCTCAATTGTTTCGTTCCTCATATTCTTTGATATTGATAGGCCTATTCTTGAACCCACAATTGCACCAAGAGATGAAAACAGAACAAAGCTTGGCATTACATATCCATGCCTTAAATATGTCAGCGAAGCTGCTGCTGCCGTTATGCCTACCATTAAAGCACTTGTTGCACTCGCCACCTTCATCGGTATTTTGCATACGCCATTTAGAATAGGTAGTTTAATAACACCACCCCCTATACCAAGCATACCGGACAAAAATCCTGCTGCCGAAGATACTACAATAGCGGTTCTATAATTTCTAATACCGTAGTAAATAGTTTTTTTTATCTTTGGATCAAAATAGTAAAATTCAGCTTCTGTGATAGGAGTCGAATCATTTTCTTGATCTGTTTTTTTATACATAAAATATGCAACAAACAAGAGAAAAAATCCAAATATTCCTTTTAAAATACTTTGATCAATTTTAATCGCAATAAAACTTGCAACTATTGCAAAAACAGACGTTGAAATCTCTAAGCTTAGAGCCATATCCATATTTATAATATTCTTTCTTATATTCTGGGCAGTTACCAATATGCTTGTTGACACTATTGTTGCTAAACTTATTGCTATGGCATTTTGCATCGGCAACTTTAAAATAATGGTCAAAGCAGGAACTATTACAATACCTCCTCCTATGCCAAGTAGAGCCCCTGTTATGCTTGATACAACACCAATTAAAAATACTATTAAGTATTCCATTTTTTCCTTTTTTTAAAAAACAGTTTGCCTACAACAGAACAACCTTTATATCTGATGTAGATTTTTATATATGCAATATGGCAATAATGTTTTATGCTAATATAATAGCTATAATAGCCTTCAATATCGGTCAAAACATCTCCAAAAACAGCAAATACTATTAGATAATAAACATTAAGATAGTCTTTTACAAAACAAAAAACTAACATTTACAACAGACACTATACCCAAGTTCCATAAATAATTCAAAAAATGACATAAAAAATATAAAAACACATATAGAACATATTCTTTGTATAGAAATTAAAAAACCATCTGCTATCTTCCACATAAGGAAATTATAGACCAAAATAGTTTAAGTGCAACAAAATTTATGATAAGCAAACTTTTGATTTCTTACAAAATATTTTCTCGCGCAAAAATCTACACTACAAAATAGATGCAATATCACTTTAATATATTATTTATTATCCTTATTAAGGCAAAAATGATTATGGAAATTATTATCATAATTGCCGTCACCGGAAGTGCATAGG
>CAZFWO010000003.1:0-36027 GCA_964522785.1 uncultured Desulfurellales bacterium | reverse complement strand
CTGTCGGTGCCGGTGTTATTACCGAGATAATAGAGTAAGGGGACGAAGGAAGATGGGACAAAGAATAAGGTTAAAACTTAAATCGTTTGAGGCTGGTCTGTTGGATAGTTCTGTGAATCACATTGTCGAAACAATTAAAAAAACTGGAGCAAAGATCAAAGGACCCATACCTTTGCCAACTTATATATCAAGATATACTGTGTTGCGTTCTCCGCATGTTAACAAAAAATCGAGAGAGCAGTTTGAGATTAGAACGCATAAAAGGTTAATGGATATTGTAGATGCTTCTCAGCAGACTGTTGATGCATTAATGAAGATAGATCTACCTGCAGGTGTGGATATAGAAGTAAAACTTTAATTGTTGAAAATAGAAATAAGAACTTTTGAAAGAAGTTCCTCTGTTTCTTTTTAATAAATTTACGTTATGGGAGTATAAGTAATGGTAGGTTTAATTGCCAGGAAGTTGGGGATGTCTCAGATTTATGCTGAGGGTAGGGCTATCCCGGTTACTATTTTAGAGGCAGAACCAGGGGTTATAACTCAGATAAAAACAAAGGAAAAGGATGGTTATAACGCAATTCAGGTAGGTTTTATCGATTCAAAGGAAAAAAGGCTGACTAAGCCTGTATTTATGAGGTTAAAGAAGTTAAATATAATTCCAAAAAGGGTTTTGAAGGAATTTAGGGTTAGTGATGTTGACAATTATAATGTTAAAGACGAGATAAGACTGAATATATTCAATGAAGGTGAAACCGTTGATGTTATGGGAAGCAGCAAGGGTAAGGGTTTTGCCGGCGTTATGAAAAGGCATAATTTCTCAGGAGGTCCTGGTGGCCACGGTTCTATGTTTAATAGAAGGGTTGGTTCAATAGGTAATTGTGAGTTTCCCGGAAGGGTTGTAAAGGGCAGAAAAATGCCTGGTCATTATGGCAATGTGAACGTTACAGTTAAAAATCTCAAGATTGTTCATATAGACCAGGATAAAAATATTATAGCCTTGAAAGGAGCTGTGCCCGGCTCGAAAGGTGAATATGTCAACATTATTAAAAAGGGGAATTAAATCATGAAGTTAAAGGTTCTTAATAAAGAGTCGGAAGTTGTGGGTGATGTGGAGTTTAATACTCCCCAAAGAGCTTCCAATAATAGAGGTATTTTATTGAACAGGGTTGTCAGAACTATACTTATGAATAACAGACAGTACAATGCAAGCACCAAGACAAGGGGTGAAGTTTCTGGCGGCGGAAAGAAGCCATGGAAACAGAAAGGAACAGGCAGGGCAAGGGTAGGCTCTATAAGATCCCCTCTTTTCGTGGGCGGCGGAGTTATCTTTGGCCCAAAACCCAAGAGCTACTCCCTTAAAATGAATAAAAAAGAGAAAAAACTTGCTTTTGCAGAAGCCATCATGCAAAAAATTCAAGATGGGGGACTTGTTGTATTGGATGAATTGAATTTTGAGACTCCAAAAACAAGAGAAGCATACGACATATTAAGGAAACTTAATGTAAAAAGAGCCCTGGTTGTGTTGGAAGGCGGCATGAAAAATGCGTATCTGTCTTTAAGGAATATAGAGGGTATAGAAGTTAAGAATATAGATACGCTTAATACGTACGATGTTCTTAAATCTAAAAAGATTATTATTCCGAAGAGCATCGTCGATAAAATAAGCAGGAGAATGATTGATGGATAAATGGAACGTTGTTAAAAGAAGGGTTGTTTCTGAAAAGGCTTTTATGGGTCAGGATGAGGGCAAGTATGCTTTTGTTGTGGACAAAAGGGCGAATAAACCCGAGATTAAGAAGGCCATAGAATCTATTTTCGGTGTTAATGTGGAAAGGGTGAGTATTTTAAATACTAAGGGCAAGGTTAAGGTATTCAAGGGTATTAAAGGGAAGAGGCCTTCTTTAAAAAAGGCTATTGTTACATTAAAAGAAGGCGAGTCTTTAAAGGAACTGTAAAAGAGGTTATTTTATGGGTGTAAATTTTTATAAACCGGTAAGCAACGGTAGAAGATTTTCAAGCATATTGGATTTTTCGGAAATTACAAAGAAGGAACCGGAAAAATCTCTGATTAAGATTTTGAAAAACCATGTAGGCAGGGATAATAAAGGAAATGTTACTGTAAGAGGTAGAGGCGGCAGAGTAAAGAGATTTTATAGAGTTATAGATTTTAAAAGAAATAAAAAGGGTATTTCAGCTGTTGTTAAAGCTATAGAGTACGATCCTAACAGAAGTGCCAATATTGCTCTTTTAGTTTATCAAGACGGTGAGAAACGTTACATTTTAGCTCCCCTGGGCCTAAAGGTCGGCAGTGTTGTTGAAGCAGGTGATAATGTAGAGCCAAAGGTTGGAAACAGTTTACCCATTAAGAGCATTCCTGTAGGTAGTATTATACATAATATTGAGCTTAAGCCAAAAGCAGGTGGACAAATTGTAAGGAGCGCAGGTGTGTTTGCGCAGGTGATGGCAAAAGAGGGGAAGTATGCTCATATTAGATTGCCAAGTGGAGAAATGAGATTGATTAATGCAGAGTGTTATGCAACTATAGGTCAGGTAGGCAATACGGATCATTCCAATGTAAATTGGGGTAAAGCAGGTAGAATAAGACATAAGGGATTCAGGCCTCATGTCAGGGGTGTTGCAATGAACCCAATAGATCACCCGCACGGTGGTGGTGAAGGTAAAAGTGGTACTGGCGGTACGCCTGTTACACCTTGGGGTGTGCCTACTAAAGGTTATAGAACAAGAAACAATAAAAAGACGGATCAGTTTATTGTTTCAAGAAGAAAGAAGAAATAAGGAGGCTTGAATAGATGCCGAGAAGTTTAAAAAAAGGCCCTTTTGTAGATGAAAAACTGATTAAAAAGGTGGAAAAGCAAAAGATGAGCAAGAAGAAAGTAATGATTAAGACATGGTCAAGAAGAGCTACTATTATACCAGATTTTGTCGGTGTTACTTTTGCTGTTCATAATGGGAGGAAGTTTGTTCCTGTATATATAACCGAGAACATGGTTGGATATAAGCTGGGAGAATTTGTTCCGACAAGAACCTTTAAAGGCCATAAAGGTGTTGTACAAAAGAAAATAGGTAAATAGGTTGGTGGTTTATGGAAGTTGTATCAAGATTAAAGAGTGCTAAAATATCTCCTATCAAGGTAAGAGAAGTTGTGGATATTGTAAAAGGAAAGAATGTGAATGACGCCTTAATCCTTTTAAAAAATTCAAATAGAAAGGCTTCTTTTATATTAAAAAAGATGTTTGAATCAGCCGTAGCCAATGCTCTTGAAAAAGGGTTTGATGTGGATTCTTTTAAGGTTGTCAATGTTACGGCTAATGACGGAATAAAGATGAAGAGATATCAGCCAAGAGCAATGGGTAGGGCAGGAAGAATTATAAAAAGAACCAGTAATATAATTGTTACTATTGGCGATTAAAAAAAGGAGGTGAGTTTTGGGTCAAAAGGTTAATCCTGTAGGTCTCAGGCTTGGAATTACCAAGAGATGGACGTCACAGTGGTATGCAGAAAGTGATTTTAAAGACAAGCTGCTTGAAGATCAGAAAATTAAAAAAATTGTTAAGTCTAAAATATATTATGCCGGAATCTCTAAGATAGAGATAGAGAGAAAAAGAAATAAAATGGCGGTTAATATATATGCTGCAATGCCCGGAATAATTATAGGAAGAAAGGGTTCTGAGGTAGAGAAGTTGAAGAAATTCATCAATTCTCTGACGAAGTCTGATGTAACAATAAATATTAGAGACGTTTCGAAGCCTGAAACAGATGCCCAGTTAATATCCGAGAATATCGCCCTGCAGCTTGAAAAAAGGATGCCCTATAGAAGGGTTATGAAAAGGGCTGTGTATATGGCCTTAAAAAAGGGTGCAGAGGGTGTTAAAATTCAGTTATCGGGCAAGCTCGGCGGTGCTGAGATGGCGAGAAGGGAGTGGGTGAAAGAGGGCCGTATCCCTTTAAGTACATTAAGAGCTGATATTGATTACGGTTTTGCTGAGAGTCTTACTCAAGCAGGTGTTATAGGTATAAAGGTTTGGATATTCAAGGGAATGGTATCTTCTTGATTATGAAAGGTGGTGTTGTAATATGTTAATGCCTAAAAGAACAAAGTATAGGAAATATCAAAGAAATAGGACGGGTATAAGAGGAACTTCTTATAGGGGAAGCAAACTTGCCTTCGGTGATTACGGAATAAAGGCTGTAGGTAGAGGAGAGGTTACAAATAGACAGATAGAGGCGGCAAGGGTTACTATAAATAGAGTACTGAAGCACCAGGGTAAAATATGGATAAGAATATTCCCGGATTTTCCACTCACAAAAAAGCCTGCTGAAACAAGAATGGGAAAAGGTAAAGGTTCTATAGAAGAATGGGTTGCAATAGTAAAACCAGGTAGAATACTGTATGAAATCGGCGGAGTAAGTGAAGATATTGCAAAAAAGGCTTTTATCTTGGCTGCTCAAAAATTTAACATAGAAATGAAAATGGTTAAACGGAGTGAGTGGGTATGAAAGCAAGTGAATTTAGGCAGAAATCCATGGATGAGTTGAATTCTGAAGAGTTAAAAATAAGGGAGGAGCTTTTTAAGCTAAATTTAAGGAGGGGCTTGGAGCAACTCGAAAACCCTAAAAGAATACATATGCTTAAAAAGGATCTTGCAAGAATTTTAACAATAAAGAATGAAAAAGTTAAATCCGGAGAAGGTGTATGAGCAAAGTAGTTAAAGAAGGCATAGTAGTTAGCGATAAAATGGATAAAACAATAGTAGTAGAATTTGAGACATTAATTGAACATCCGAAATTTCACAAATATATAAAAAAGAGAAATAGATTTAAAGTTCATGACGAGAAAAACGAGGCTAAGGTGGGCGATACCGTTAAGTTGATTGCGTGTAAGCCTATTTCAAAGGATAAGCATTTTAAACTGTTGGAAATCACCAAGAAATATAAGGGTTTAGGAGAAGGAAATGATACAACCTTATAGTGTGTTGAGATCTGCTGATAATTCAGGCGCTAAGCGATTAATGTGTATTAAGGTTTTGGGTGGTTCAAAAAGAAGATATGCACGTGTCGGAGATATCATTGTGGCTTCTGTAAAAGAGGCCGATCCAAACGGAAAGGTGAAAAAGGGTGATGTCGTCAAGGCTGTAGTTGTTAGAACTAAAAAGGAATTTAGAAGAGCAGATGGAACATATATCAAATTTGACGAAAACGCAGGTGTTATAGTAAATAGCGATAAAGAACCAATAGGTACGAGAATATTCGGTCCTGTTGTAAGAGAACTAAGAGCAAAAGAATTTACTAAAATAATATCTTTGGCTCCAGAGGTGTTATAATGGTGAAGATTTATTCTGAAATGAAAACAAAATTGAAGAAAAATGATAAGGTTAAAGTTATATCGGGAAAAGATAGAGGTAAAGAGGGGAATATAATCTCATTTATTCCAAAGAAAAACAGAATCATTGTTGAAGGTATAAATGTTGTAAAAAAACACCAAAAGGCAAATCAGATGTCAAAAGGTGGAATACTTGAGAAAGAATCTTCAATTCATATTTCCAATGTTATGTTTGTGTGCCCCCATTGCGGTAAAGCCGTTAGAGTAGGAATCAAATATTTGGATAATGGAGAGAAGGTTAGATATTGTAAAAAATGCGGTGAGACGATCTAAGGAGGATCAAATAGATGTCAGATTATGTTCCAAGATTAAAGACCCTCTATAAAGAAGAAGTGATTCCTTTTATTATGAAGGAACTTTCTTATAGTAATGTGATGCAGGTGCCGAAAATAGAAAAAATAGTATTAAATGTAGGACTTGCGGAGGGTATGCACGATATTAAGCTTTTAGAGTCTGTTTTAGAAGAGCTTGCTATTATTACCGGACAAAGAGGTATTATTACAAGGGCTAAGAAATCAATTGCTAATTTCAAATTGAGACAGGGCATGCCTATAGGCTGCAAAGTTACACTCAGGAGCGATAGAGCCTATGAATTTCTTGATAGATTTATATCCTTTACAATCCCGAGGATCAGAGATTTTAGGGGTATTCCTCTAAAGGGTTTTGATGGAAGGGGAAATTATACACTTGGTGTAACCGAACAACTTATTTTCCCTGAAATTAATTATGATAAAATATCAAAGGTTCACGGTTTAAGTGTAACTATAACAACTACTGCAAAAACCGATGAAGAGGCAAAAGCTTTATTAACGGCTTTTGGTATGCCTTTTAGAAAAATTACTCAATCTTAAAAAGGAGAGTGTATGGCAAGAAAATCTATGATAGAGAAATCAAAGAGAACACCTAAGTTTAAGGTGAGGGCTCACAATAGGTGCCAAATATGTGGAAGGCCCAAGGGTTATATTAGAAAATTCGGTATTTGTAGGATATGTTTTAGGAATTTAGCCGCTAAAGGCGAAATTCCAGGCGTAACTAAGGCTAGTTGGTAGGTGATATATGGGTAAAAGATTAGCAGACAGTATTTCCAGTATAAAAAATGCTTTAATGTCAAAACATAATTATGTTGATATAGACAGTAATTCTCTGGTGTTTAGTATGTGTGAAATCTTGAAGCGCGAAGGATATATTGAAGATGTTAAAAAATTGGAGAGTGCTTCCAATAAAAATACCATAAGAGTTATTCTAAAGTATGTTGACGAAGGTAAAAAAGAGCCGGCTATTAAAAGTATAAAACTTATCAGCAAGCCCTCAAGAAGAGTATACGTACAATCAGATAATATTAAGCCTGTGATGAACAATCTTGGTATAGGTATTATATCCACTTCCAAGGGCGTTATTACAACACAAAAAGCCAAAGAGCTGGGTGTAGGCGGAGAATATATCTGTGAGGTATTTTAATTTAGGAGGTAATAATGTCTCGAATAGGTGAAACTCCCGTTTCTATTCCTCAGGGAGTGGGCGTAGAGATATTGCAAGATTTATTAAAAGTAAAAGGACCAAAGGGTAACATAGAGCAATATTATGACAGTAAGTATGTAGATATAGATAAAGATGATAGCAATATTTATATAAAATCTAAAGGCACATTTAAAAATGCAAATGCAATGCATGGTCTTTACAGAAGTTTAATTTATAATGCGGTAGAGGGAGTTTCTAAGGGTTTTGAAAAACTGCTTCATATTGAAGGTGTTGGATACAAAGCAGCTGTATCTGGTAGCAAACTTACCTTAACACTGGGTTTTTCGCACGATATAACCTATGATATTCCGAAGGGAATTAATATTGAAATTGGTGGAAAGGGTGTTGAGATAAAGGTATCTGGAATAGATAAACAGCTTGTGGGAATGGTGGCAAGTCAGATAAGATCATTTAGGCCTCCAGAGCCTTATAAAGGTAAAGGTATAAGGTATAAAGATGAATACATTAGAAGAAAAGTGGGAAAGGCAGCCAATAAATAGGGGGATTAGATGTCAAGTATAGTAGATAGAACGACTGAACGAAAAAAAAGAAAACTAAGAATAAAATATAAAATAAGGGGTACGCAGAAAAGGCCGAGATTGTGTATCTATAAGAGTTTAAATCACATCTATGCTCAACTAATTGATGATGAACACGGAATTACGGTAACTTCTGCATCTACTTTGGATCTTGATTTAAAAGATAAAATAAAGGGTTCAAATGTAAATAGTGCTAAACTCATAGGTAAAGTCATAGCTGAAAAAGCAAAGAAATTGGGCATTACAGAAGTGGTTTTTGACAGAAATGGTTACATTTATCACGGTAAGGTGAAAGCACTTGCAGATAGTGCAAGAGAATCAGGACTTAAATTTTAGGAGTTGTTATGGTGGGCATTGAAAAAGAGTTCGAAGAGCGAGTTATTAATATAAGTAGAGTTGCAAAGGTTGTTAAAGGTGGTAGAAGATTTAGGTTTAGCGCCCTTGTAGCCGTAGGTGACAAGGAAGGTAAAGTTGGAATAGGTGTAGGTAAATCGAAAGAGGTGCCGGAAGCTATAAAAAAGGCTATGGACAGAGCAAAAAAGAGCCTTGTGAATGTGCCTATTACGGAAGATGGTACAATTCCTCATCCGATAGAGATGAAGCAGGGTGCAGGTGGGGTTCTTTTAAAGCCGGCTAAGCCTGGAACGGGTATAATAGCGGGAAATACGGCAAGGGCCATACTTGAGGTGTGTGGTATTAAAAATATAGTTGCTAAATCTATAGGTTCCAACAATATTCACAACCTTTCTCATGCTATGATTAAGGCATTGAATTCACTGAGGGATCTGGATGAGATTATGAAAATAAGAGGCTTGAAATAAGGAGATTAAAATGGGCGATCTAAAAATAACTATGACAAGAAGCCTTATAGGTCAGAAACCGTCAATCAAAAAAACAGCGGTTTCTCTTGGTTTGAAAAGGCCAAATAAATATGTTGTGAGAAAAGATTCTTCATACATCAGGGGGATGATAAAAAAATTGGAATTTATGGTAAAAGTTGAAGAACTGTAAAGAGAGGTATTTTTAAATGGAATTGTATGAACTGCCGAAGATAGTTGAAAAAAGAAAAAGGGTAGGAAGAGGAGATGCGAGTGGCTTTGGAACAACAGCAGGAAGAGGTAATAAGGGTGAAAAATCACGCTCTGGTGGAGCAAAAGGACAATATTTTGAAGGTGGTCAGACACCTTTAATAAGAAGATTGCCAAAGAGAGGATTCAAAAATATATTCAGAGTAGAATTTAGTGTCATAAACGTTGGAAGCTTAAACGATATATGTTCTGATGGAGATAAAGTGGATATTGTATACCTTAGTGATAAAAGATTGATAAGAAACGGTAAACCTATAAAGATATTGGGTAACGGAGAGATAGATAAAAAAATTACCGTTGTTGCACATGCTTTTTCCAAAAGCGCTAAAGAAAAGATAGAAAACGCAGGTGGTAGTATAGAGGTATTGCAGTGAAAGAAGACTACGGGAATATGTTTAATGTGCCCGAACTTAATAAGAAACTTCTGTTTACTCTTATTATGTTTATTGTATTCAGGATAGCTGCTCATGTGCCTACACCCGGAGTAAATGCACATGTTTTGGCAAGTATATTTGAACAGGCCAGAGGAACGGCTCTTGGACTGTTTAACCTCTTTTCTGGCGGAGCAATAAAAAACTTTAGTATTATATCACTCGGTATAATGCCTTATATATCCTCCGCTATCATAATGGAACTGTTTACTGCTGTTAGCCCTGAGCTTGCAAGGTTAAAAAAAGAGGGTGAAGCAGGCAGAAGAAAAATTACAGAGTATACAAGATACGGTACGGTAATAATATCTTTTTTGCAGGGCGTAGGTATTGCTATTGGACTACAATCTATGCAAGGCCCTGGGGGAGTAAGTGTTGTTATATGGCACGGCTTACCTTTTGTTTTATTTACGGCTATGACTATGACAGCCGGAAGCGTATTTTTGATGTTTATAGGTGAACAGATAACAGAGAAGGGTATAGGCAACGGAATATCTCTTATAATATTTGCGGGTATAGTTGCTCGTCTGCCTGCAGCCTTAGGGAACCTTTTTAGATTGATTAGTGCCGGAGAATTAAGTGTTCTTTCTCTGCTTGTCATATTTACGGTTGCTGTTTTGGTGGTTGCTTTTGTTGTTTTTGTAGAGCTTTCTCAAAGAAGGATACCTGTTCAATATCCAAGAAGAATGGTAGGCAGGAGACTCTACGGTGGTCAAACAAGCTATATTCCCCTAAAAATAAATGTTTCGGGCGTTATACCTCCTATATTTGCATCGTCTATTCTGCTTTTTCCTGCCACTTTAAGCAAACTTGTTAAAATTCCCGTTTTAAAGCAGATATCTGATTATATCATGCCGGGAACATTGGTTTATAGTGCTGCTTATATAGCATTGATGTTCTTTTTTGCATATTTTTATACCGCTATCGTGTTTAATCCTAAGGAAATAGCGGATAATCTGAAAAAAAACAATGGATTTGTACCGGGTATAAGGCCCGGTAAGTACACCGCAAACTATCTCGATTGGGTTTTAAGCAGATTGACATTCGGTGGGGCTATATACCTATCTTTTGTTTGTGTTTTGCCGTGGATTTTAATAAGAAAGTTTAACGTGCCTTTCTATTTCGGTGGCACGGCTTTGTTAATTATTGTACAGGTGGCGTTGGATACTATTATGCAAATTCAAGCTCATCTTTATATGAGGAATTATGAAGGTTTCTTGAAAAATAGAAGAACAAGGTAGGGTGAGGATATGATTTTAATACTTCTTGGAGCACCTGGTGTAGGTAAAGGTACACAGGGTCAGTTGATAAGTAAAGAATTTTCCATACCTCAAATCTCAACAGGCGATATTTTGAGAAAAGAGGTTAAAGAAAAAACGCATTTAGGATTAGAAGCTAAAAAATATATGGATAGCGGAGCTTTGGTGCCTGACGATATTATTGTTGGAATGATGGAAAAGCGTATAAAAGAGAAAGACTGTAAAAACGGATTCATACTTGACGGATTTCCAAGAACAGTAGCTCAGGCTGAAGCTTTGGATAAGATGCTTTTTAAGAATAATCTTGAACTTAACAGCGTCATATTGATAGATGTAGATGAAAAGGAGATAGTGGAAAGGCTTACGGGAAGAAGGGTGTGTCCCAAATGCGGGGCTGTGTATCATATTAAAAACAACCCGCCGAAAAATGACAATATTTGCGACAAGTGTGGAAGTAAGCTTATTCAAAGGGACGATGATAAAAAAGATGTTGTAGAAAATAGGCTGAGGGTTTATCAGGAATCCACTCTGCCGCTTGTTGAGTATTATAACAACAGCAAAAAGCTCGTAAAAGTGGATGGAATAGGCAATATCTATGATATATTTAAAAATATTAGGAGTGTATTGAGTGATTATTTTAAAAACAAAAGAAGAAATTGAAAATATACGTATTGCCAATCAAATGACAGGTGAAATACTTAAAATCTTGAAAAGCAAGGTAAAACCTGGTATAACTACCGAGTATCTCAATGATGTAGCCGAAGAAGAATCAAAGAAAAGAAATGTAAGATGTGGTTTTAAAGGCTATGGTGGTTTCCCTAAGGCTTTATGTACATCCATAAATGAAGAAATTGTCCATGGGATACCTTCAAGAAAGAGAAAATTAAAAGAGGGCGATATAATAAGCCTGGATTTTGGAGTTATTTACAATGGTTTTTATGGAGATTCGGCAATTACTGTAGCTGTCGGGCATATAGATGATGAAAAAAGGAAGTTGATGGATGTAACGAAAGAATCTCTCTACAGAGGCATAGCTCAAGCACATGCAGGCAATTATCTTTATGATATTTCGGAAGCCGTTCAATCCTATGCGGAGAGTTTTGGTTATGGAGTTATCAGAGACTATACCGGACACGGTATAGGAAGAAACCTGCATGAAGATCCGCAAGTACCGAACTATGTTCCAACAAAAGAAGATAGAGGTCCTATGCTTAGGGTTGGTATGACCATTGCAATTGAACCTATGATTAGTGTGGGGACGTGGAGAACAAAAACTTTAAAGAATGGATGGACAGTTATTACTGCAGATAAAAAACCATCAGCCCATTTTGAACATACCATAGCAATAACTGAAGATGGGCCTATTATTTTGAGCGAGGTAAGTTAGTTTTATGGCAAAAGAGAAGAGTATATCTGTTGATGGAGAGGTTTTGGAGTCATTGCCTAATGCCATGTTTAGAGTTAAGTTGGGTAATGATCATATAGTATTGGCTCATGTGGCAGGTAAAATGAGAATGCACTTTATTAAAATACTACCGGGTGATAAAGTTAAACTTGAAATGTCACCTTACAGTATAGATAAAGGTAGAATAGTTTACAGGTACAAATAACGGAGGTATAGATGAAGGTTAGATCATCTGTAAAAAAGATTTGCCCTAAATGTAAAATTATAAAGAGAAAGGGCGTTATTAGAGTAGTTTGTGAAAATCCTAAGCACAAACAGAGACAAGGTTAATGGAGGTTTAAGTGGCACGTATTGCAGGAGTTGAATTACCAAGGAATAAGAAAACTGTTATAGCTCTAACCTATATTTATGGTATAGGTCACAAAAGGGCTCAAGAAATTGTGCAAAAAGCTCAGGTTGATCCTGATAAAAGAACAAATGAGTTATTGCCTGAAGAATTACAGAAATTGAGAAATATTATATCGGATTATAAAGTTGAAGGTGACTTAAGAAAAGAAATTGCTATTAATATTAAAACCCTTATGGATTTGGGCAATTACAGGGGTTTGAGGCACAGAAGGGGATTGCCTGTAAGGGGACAGAGGACGAGAACAAATGCCAGAACCAGAAAGGGTAGAAAGAAAACGATTGGAGGTAAGTAAGATACAATGAAGGGGAGATATATACATGGCTAAAGTTGTGAGAAAAAGAAAGAAAAAGACAAAGAGAAATGTAGTTAGCGGTATAGCTCATATTCAGTCGACTTTTAATAACACTGTTGTAACATTCACAGATAGTGAAGGGAATGCTCTGTGTTGGTCAACCTCAGGAGAGAGCGGATTTAAGGGCACAAGAAAAGGAACGCCGTTTGCTGCGCAGGTTGCATCTGAGAATGCTGCAAAAAAGGCCCTCAATTTTGGCATAAAAGAGGTTGATGTTAGGGTAAAAGGACCCGGGGCAGGTAGAGAGACTGCAATTAGGGCTATTCAGTCAGCTGGTATAAGGGTTAAATCTATTAAAGACGTAACGCCTATCCCCCACAACGGATGTAGGCCTCCAAAAAGAAGAAGAGTGTAATAGGAGAAGTAATAAATGGCAGTATATAATGATGCAGTTTGTAAAAGATGTAGAGCTTTGGGAACAAAGTTGTTTTTAAAAGGAGATAAGTGCTTTACAGACAAGTGTGCTTTTGAAAAGAGGCCGTATAAGCCAGGTAAAAATAAGGTATCGAGAAAAAAGTTAACAAGTTATGCAGAGCACCTTATGGAAAAACAAAAAGCAAAAGCGGTTTATGGTGTATTGGAGAGGCAATTTAGAAAATATTTTTCTGAGGCAAAGAAGCAAAAGGGAGAAACAGGCGTAAACCTCGTTCAACTACTTGAACGCAGGCTGGATAATGTAGTATTTAGATCAGGATTGGCCTCCTCAAGAAAAGAAGCAAGAAGGCTTGTATCTCATGGACATGTTTTGGTAAACGGTAAAAAAGTTAATATACCTTCCTATATTCTTAAAAAAGGTGATAATATAAGCTTATCTGAGAAAATGAAATCAAGGGAAGAAGTAAAAATTAAATTTGAAAATAATTCAAAAAGGGGAATTGCTTCGTGGATCTCTGTTGATCTTGATAAAATGAGTGCTACATTTGTTGATATCCCTACAAAAGAAGATGTCCAACCTCCATTTAACGAGAATGCTATTGTTGAGTTGTATTCTAAATAATTTTAAGGGGAAGCTTGAAATATGAAAAGCGTTTTTGATTATTTAAAGCTGCCTAACGAGGTAAAAATAGAGGAACACTCCGACACTTACGGAAGGTTTTCTTTGGAGCCTTTAAATGAAGGTTATGCAGTTACTGTAGGTAATGCTTTGAGAAGGGTGCTTCTATCCTCAATGCCCGGTATAGCTATTGTAGGCGTTGAAATTGAGGGTGTTGACCATGAGTTTAGTTCAATAAACGGTATTAAAGAAGATGTAATGAATATAATATTGAACCTTAAGCAAATAAGATTCAAAGCTTTAAATGATAGTTTTCAATCAGGAGAGGCATATATAAAAAAATCGTCAGCGGGAAAACTTATTGCAGAGGACTTGGAACTTCCAGGCGATATAGAAGTTATCAATAAAGATGCTTATATAGCCGAACTTATGGAGGATTCTTCAATAAATGCTACTATATATTTGGAAAAAGGTATAGGATATAAACAGGCGGATTCTGAGATTGTCAATAAAGATATAGGTTATATTCCTGTAGATGCACTTTTTTCTCCGATAAGAAGGGTTTCCTACAGATCACAAAAAAGTGAGATGAAAGACTATTATGATTTTGAGAAATTGGAACTTGAGATAGAAACGGATGGCAGTGTTTTGCCGACAAAAGCTTTGCATACTGCAAGTTATGTGCTTAATAATTATTTTTCGCTTTTTTTGAGTGATTTTAAAGAGGCTAGCTTTGAAGCGGAGCAGCCTATTGAAGAAAAAGAAGAAGCAATAAATGAAAATTTATTTAAGACGGTTGATGAGCTTGAGCTGAATGTAAGAGCTTCAAATTGTTTGTTTGCGCACGGTATAAGATATATATGGGAGCTTGTTCAGAAAACTGATTCTGAGCTGCTTAATACTAAGAATTTTGGCAAGCAGTCTTTGAGGGAAATAAAAGATTCTTTGAAACAGCTTGGATTAAATTTGGGTACTAAATTAACCGAGAGTCAAATAGAAAAAATAAAAGAATCTATTAGTGAAAGAGAGGGAGTAAAGGATGAGACATAGGAAAAAATATAGAACCTTAGGTGTAGATTCAGAAAGAAGAAAACATTTGTTGAGGAATTTGGCTGTATCTCTTTTGGAACATGAGCGTATAACTACTACAGATGCAAAAGCAAAAGAGTTGATTAAATTTATGAGTAAACTTATTACAAAAGCAAAAAATGACAATTTGACATCAAGAAGAAGGGTTTTGTCGAAGCTTGCTAACAATAGATACGCTGTGAGAAAACTTTTTGATAATGTAGCTCCAAGATTTGCAGAGAGAAACGGCGGATATGTGAGGGCTATTAAACTTGGTTTTAGAAAAGGAGATGCTGCACCAACTTCTATTGTTGAGTTTGTTAATTAATGCTTCAAAAAGATAGAGTGTCATTTATAGGGGTATCTTTGATACTCCTTTTTTTTGTTTTCGATTATATTACTAAACTGTATATATCTCAATATTTGACGTATGGATCTTCAGTTAAAGTAATTAAAGGATTTTTTAATATAGTACATATACACAATAGAGGCGTTGCCTTTGGTTTTTTGTCTAATCTTTCGGAGAACTACAGGGTACTTTTTTTGTGCGGCGTAAGCTTTATTGTTTTTATTATTATAATCTATCTGATTCTGTATGGCAAAAATAGAAGCACCTTGTACATAACAGGCCTATCTTTGCTTGGCGGAGGGGCTTTGGGCAATCTTTATGACAGAATTGTCAAGGGTTATGTTATTGATTTTATGGATTTTTATATAAAAAACTACCACTACCCCGCCTTTAACATGGCTGACTCTTTTATAACCATAGGTGTTTTTGTATTAATTTTATCAAAACTTAAACATAGGTAATAATTTTCTTATAAAGCTTTATATACTGTTTTGACTGATTCTCCCATGAATAATCCAATGTCATTATATGTTGCTTGACATAATCTATTAACTGTTTATCTCTAAGGAATTTGTCTATTGCATACTTTATTTGTTTTAATAGCGCATCCTCAGAGTATGAGTTAAATACAAATCCCGTACCGTTTTTAGATTTTGTTAAACCTTTTACCGTATCTTTCAAACCTCCTGTCGCTCTTACAATGGGTATTGTTCCGTATCTGTATGCTATGAGCTGGCCCAAACCGCAAGGCTCGTACAGAGATGGCATAAGAAAGAAATCACTTGCAGCATATATCCTGTGTGCCAATTTTTCATCAAACTTAATATTTACTGATATATTGCCTGTGTACTGCTTTTCAACTGAAAGCAATTGCTCTTCTATTGCTTTATCTCCCGTTCCCAAAAAAACGAATTGAGCTTTATGTCTTTTATCTTTAAATAATTTCTTTATAGCTTTTATTAATATATCCAAGCCCTTTTGAGCAGCCATTCTTGAAACCATACCGAATAGAGGCGCATCGTTTTCTGTAAGCTTCAACTCTTCTTTAAGACTTTCTTTGTTTTTCTTTTTGCCCTCTATATTCTTTGCAGAGTATTTGTGGTAAATTGTGTTATCATTCTCAGGATTCCAATATTCATTATCTATGCCGTTTACTATGCCTGTCAATTTGTAGTTTATACTCCTAAGTAGTCCATCGAGTCCCGCTCCAAATTGCTCTTTTTGTATCTCTTGTGCATATGTTTTGCTGACGGTATTTACAAAATCGCTGAATACTATTCCGCCTTTTAATAGATTTATTTTTCCGTAAAATTCAACTCCATCTATATTAAATATATCATATGGCAATCCCAAATTTTCCATTTTATCCTTCTCAAATAACCCTTGGTAACCTATATTATGAATTGTCAAGAGTACTTTTGATTTGTTTAGAAAGCTGTCATTTTGATAGTACAATTTTTTATATATGGCAGCGAGTGATGTTTGCCAGTCGTTTATATGTATGATGTCAGGTCTAAAATTGATGCGTTTTAGGGCATCCAGTGCAGCCATAGAAAGAAGTGAGAATCTTTCTGCGTTATCTTCATAGTCCTTTGTTCCATCGTTGTACAAAAAGTCTCTTTTAAAGTAGGTGTCGTTGCCTATAAAGTAGTATTCTATATCATCTTTATATCTTCCGAGAGAGTATTCTTCGGTTCTGGCGCCTATATTTACTTTAAATTGCCCCACTGTTTTTATGTCAAATTTATCTGTACTTTTATATCTTGGTGAAAATACACACACATCAACATTGTTGTTTTTCAATGCTTTCGGCAGTGATCCTGCAACATCTGCCAATCCACCTGTTTTTGAAAATGGAAATACTTCGGATGACAATACACATACTTTCATTCTCTATTCTCCTTCTAAAGAGGCCTCTTTTAAAAACTTAGCTGCGTTTTCTGGCGGTGTTGGGTTAATATAAAATCCACTTCCCCATTCAAATCCAGCTATTTTTGTGAGCCTCGGTATTATCTCTAAGTGCCAGTGAAAATATACATCATATTCCTTTGTAAATGGAGCGTTGAGTAAAATAAAGTTATACGGCGGATTGTCCAAAGCTATAGATATTCTTTTTATTGTATTTTGAAGTATCCTGGCAAAAGAGTCGTAGTAATCACTGTTATTTAGCTCGTAATGGGCGCAGTGTTCTTTCGGTATAATCCATGTTTCAAATGGAAATCTTGCTGCAAACGGTTCGATTGTTATAAAATTATCATTTTCTTCAACAGTTCTTTTATTTTCATATTTTTCCTGATTAATTATATCGCACATTATACAGCGTTCTTTATAGTCAAAATATTTTTTTGAACCTTCTGCTTTTTCTATTATTCTCTTTGGCAAAATAGGCAGAGCTACAAGTTGCGAATGTGAGTGCTCAAGACTTGCACCGGCTTGAGAACCAAAATTCTTAAAAACCAACACATACTTCATTCTCTTGTCTTTTTCTAAGTCAAGGATACGTATTTTGTATGCCTCGACTATATCTTTTACCTGTTTATGTGTCATTATGTCTATGGTTTCTGTATGGATAGGTGTTTCTATTATTACTTCATGTGCTCCTATACCGTTCATCATATCATATATACCAAAGCCCCTTTTATCTAACTCCCCCTCTATTCTTAGGGCGGGAAATTTGTTTGGTACAACCCTTAAGCTCCAATTTGGGTCATTGGGTTTGGAGCCTGGCTGCCTTACAGCGTATATTTCTTTTGGAACAAACTGCTCATTCCCCGGGTCGAAAGGACAGAATTTTGTTTGTGCGTGTACAGGTTCGGTTTTAAAATCATGCGGCCTTTTGCCCCTTTCGGTTGATATTATTACCCATCTTCGTGTAATAGGGTCTTTTCTTAATTCACTCATTTTTCCCACCTTTGTTTATTCAATAGTCTTTTTTTTCTGTTTTGTCAATATGAGTATGGTATTTTTTAAGTATGTATTTAGTTGCCCCCATTTTATTTTTTATATTGTTCAATAGTTGTTGATTGAATATATCGTCTATAATTACAGAAAACAGCTTAGAGGGTTTAAAACCAAGGTTTAAAAGATCCTTTCCTCTTATTAAAGGTTTTGTGTTTATGATGTTTTCAAGGTAGTTACTTATTTTTGCACTATCTTTTTCTAAAGCATATAGAGATAGAATACCCTCTATGGATATACTGCTTAAGGCATTGTAAATATCTAAGTTGTTACTTTGAGGATTTCTTAGAGTTTTTAATGCCAAAGGGAATTTGTATACGTTCTCCTTTACAATCTTTTTTATTTTATTGTCTGCACCTATTGCCTCTGTAAAACTTAAGGATTTTCTAAGAAGATATTCAAGCAATATTATAAACACGAGGTCTCTTTTTATTTTTTTATCCTTGCATATGGTCAGGCAGCTGTTGATTATATTTTCCTGTATATCTATGTATTGCAGTATTCTATCATCTATAATTAATTGGCTATCCAATACGCGCAGCAATTTGTATTTTTTCATCATCTCAAAACTGCATTTAACACAGTTTGAGTTCAATATTTGTCTTATTTCGTTAAATATCCTTGTCTTGTCAACATGTTTAAGTACGTCGAGGGAAACGGCTATTTTAATCAGTCTGTCTGTTTGCATGCCTATATTAAACCCAAAGCGGGCTGAAAATCTTATTGCTCTAAACATTCGTGTCGGATCTTCTACAAAACTTAGTATATGAAGCACTCTTATCTTTTTTTCCTTTATATCTTTTAATCCCCCGAAAAAATCCAACAGGTCTCCAAAATTATCATGCAGTTTGACGGCAAGAGTGTTTATTGTAAAATCCCTTCTGTATAAATCTAATTTTATAGAGCTCTCTTCCACATTTGGCAAAGCTCCTGGCAGGTTGTAGTATTCTTCTCTTGCTGTGGCTATATCTATTTTTAGACCATCTCTAAATATTACCGTTGCCGTTTTAAATCGTTCATGTACTGCTACCTTCGCTGAGTATAGCTTTGCCAGTTCTTTGGCAAATTTTACTCCATTTCCTTCTATAACTATGTCTATATCTAAATTTCTGTAGCCCAAAATAATATCCCTTACCACACCACCTACCATATATGCTTTAAAATTGAGATTTTTAGCCAAATCACCGGCTTTTGTCAGGTAATCTATAATATTCAATGGTAATACTTTTTTTATCGAATTGGTTATGTTCTTTAAAGTGGTCGAACTCAGAACATTTATTTCATCGGACAGTATCTTCAGCAGGTTTGTTCTTGTAATAACCCCTACAAGATTTCCATTTGATAAAACTGGAATTAACCGTTGTTTTTCATCTATAACAATCTTTTTTATATTTCCGAAAGAATCATCTTCGTTTACAGTTTCAAATTCCGTTATCATAAACAGGGATATTTTCTTGCTGTTCATGTGGTGGTATATGGCTTTGTTTATTATCTGCCTTGTTATAATTCCTACAACATCCTTTGAGTTTTTGTCTATTACCACAAGTGCATTCATTCCGCTTTTGGTTATAATGTTACTTACTGTTTCTAATGTATCATCTGAATAGACATACTTCGGGGGAAAGCTCATTATCTCTTTTGCCTTGATTTGATTGAGCAGTTTCATCTTTATTGAATAGCTGAGCTTTTCTGCGACCTCTATTAACGTCATATCTTTTATGGCCGCACTTGCTGCATGTTTATGCCCGCCGCCACCGATATCTTTCATAATTTCCAATATATCTACATTCTTTACGGAACGCCCTATAACATAGATTCTTGATGCCATTCTAAATATGCATATAGCTCCGTCGAGTTTATCGATTGTAATCAGTCTGTTGACTATAGTTGCCACGTTGCTCACATATTCATCTAACGATGTGAAGGATAAAGCGACACGTTTTCCGTTTATTTCATACACTCTTTTATTCTTGATCAAATCATTTAGTAACAGAATATCCACTTCACTCAATGTCTCTTCCAAAATATGTCTTACGGTGTCCAGGTCGGCGTTTTTTTCCAACAACTTTGAAGCTATAAATATATCTTTGGGCGTAGTTGATGAGTATGATAATTTCCCGGTATCCTCATATATGCCGAGCATAAACAGAGTAGCCTCCTCATCATTGATCTCTATATTATTGAAAAGTATTTTTTCCACCATCTGTGTAACATTTGCGCCTATTTTTTTACAGTAACACTCATTGCAGTTTATATCGCCCTCTTCATGGTGATCGTAACAAATCGTATATACATTATCCGCTATTTCTGAAAATCTGTTTTCTATCCTGCTTTTGGAATGCGTATCAACAATAATCAGTGTATCTATATCTTTTATATCTATATTGTTATCTTCAAGATGGGGGTATATTATGGATTGTATAATAAAGTTTTTTGTGGAGCGCTCCGGTAGCTTTGGAAATGCGATTTTCGCATCCGTATAGAGTTTCTTAGCAGCTATGCAACTTGCTATTGCATCAAAATCAGGGTTTATATGTGTTGTTATAATTTTCATACGCTTACAAACGGATTATTTTTTATAATAAATCTCCACAATTTATCCTTACACTGTTTTGCATAATCTATATTGACTCTTTTTGTTGCTACTATATCTAAATAGGGTTCTTTTTTGTCTTTTGCAATGAAAAAATCGTTTGATGTGAGACTTTTTTTATTGAATTTAAGATCTATATTTAAGGCTTTGCATAATTTTGCGGGGCCGTTTGTTAGATTTTTAATATCTGTTTTTCTGTTCTGTTGCATTATTTCTATGCCAAAGAGGGGTTGTATTGCCCTTATCAGCACAGCTTCCGGTCTGTCTTTTTTATTTGTCACAACATTGAGGCAGTAGTGCATGCCATAAATCATATATATATAGGTATTGCCGCCTTCTTCGTACATAGCTTCATTTCTCTTGGTTCTTTTTAATTTGTATGAGTGAGCTGCATCGTCTTGTTCTCCCATATAGGCTTCTGTTTCAACAATCATACCGCCTGCATACCTGTCGCCTATATTTTTTAGCAAAAATTTTCCAAGTAGATTTTTTGCAACAAAAAGAGCGCTGTTCATATAAAAATTCTTATCAAGCTTTTCCAATTCTGACAAGGAAATCATCCTTTATGCCTGCCTCTTTAAAGCCGTTTGCTCTTAGTATACATGAATCACATTCCATGCAGGGTATTTCTTTTCCCATATAGCAAGAATAAGAAAAGGAATAATCTGCACCGTGCTTTTTACCAAACAGTATTATTTCTGATTTTTTCATTCTTAAAAGGGGAGCCAAGATTTTAAATTTTTCTCCCATTGTGCCCCTCTTTGTACCATAATTTAAGGTACGTTCAAAGGAATTTAAAAAATCATATCTGCAGTCGGGATATCCGCTGTAATCGAGCATATTCCACCCGCCTACAATGTTTAATATGTCGTTTTTTTCAGCCAAGGCACCTGCGATTGATAGAAATATACCGTTTCTAAATGGCACATAGGTTATAGGTATCTCACTACTCATACTTTTTTCGCTTCTGTTTTTCGGAATATCTATGTTTAAGTCGGTTAATGCACTTCCGCCTATTTGAGATAGGTCTATTGAGAAGTAGTGATTGTTTATTTCTCTATTTTTTAGCTTTTTTGCCAATTCTATGGTGCGTTTTGAATACTCTATTTCTATTTTATGTCTTTGGTTGTAGTCGAATGTAACTGTTTGAACTTCGTCAAATTTATCGAGTGCCCAAAATAGGCATGTTGTAGAATCGAGCCCCCCTGAGTATATCACAAGTGCTTTAGTCACTATACCCCCCTTTTTTCTTTGTATATGACTTTATGATTTTGCATTATAAGTCTTGTGTCTTTTTTTGATAAGCCGCTTTCTTTGAAAGCCTCAATAAGTGTCTGTGTTTTGTTTATATATTTTTCAATGGGTTGTCCATTATCAAACAAAGGCTGAAGCGTCAGTGGATAGAGATTGAATTTGTCTGCTATTGTTTCCGTTTTGTCTATATCATCTATACTATCAACTATAAATTTAAACTCTATGCTCTTTGCTCTTTTTTTGTAGAGTTTAAGAACGTCACTTTTTATTGCAAAGAATTTGGGACTTACAACTATGTGCTTAAGATAGTCTATGCTCTCCTCTGCGAATATTGTGCCGTTTGTTTCTATGAAATATTCAAATCCGGGATATTGTTTTATAAAGTATGCCATAAATTTATCATACAAAGCAGGTTCTCCGCCTGTAAATATAACCCTCCTGCATGGAAAGCGTGAAATTATATCGTATATCTCTCTACTGTCCATAATGCTACCGCCTGTTAGAGCATACTTTGTGTCGCAAAAATCACAGTTCAGATTACATCTACTGAATCTCACGAAAATAGCCGGATATCCTATGTATGAACCCTCCATTTGAAGTGAATAGAATATTTCGTTTATCATAGCTTCCATAATTTATGCTTGTCTAAATCCGCAGGATTATTTATCCTGTTTGTCTGTCTCGTATAGATATTTCATTCTCAGATCGTAGAGAACCTCTTCAATCAGTTTTTGTTCATTTTCTGTTAAGTTGCCCCTTGTTTTTTCTTTTATGAGTTCTATAAGGTCGATTGTGCCCTTTGCCTGCTTTAAATCCTTATTTTTTTCTTTGTTAAATGGATCTTCAACTATCCCTAATTGCACATAAGCTGTCTGTGCCAAAGATACGATAAAATTCTCAAATGTCAGTTTGAACTCTTCCATAATTCATCTCCCCAATATGTAGCTTTTGAATTTTGTGTTTCATAGATACTTACCTTATGAGGCTTGCAGTCCCTATCGAGTGCTGCCTCTGTTTGTTCGTATATATATTTTGCTATCATCTCCGATGTAGGGTTTGTGTTTTTAAAATAACTATGGTCATTGAGATAGGTATGATCGAGCTTGCCTACTATATTTTTTACTATTTTCTTTAATTCCTTAAAGTCTATTGCGATGTATGAATCATCAAGCTTGTCGCACAAAACACTGACTTCAACGATAAAGTTGTGGCCGTGCAGATTTTCACATGCCCCGTGGTAGTTGTTCAATTTGTGAGCTGCGGCAAAATCTGTTTTAATTGTAATCTCAAACATTGTTACATCCCTCTATACTTTTAAAATGGTACCCTATGAGACCCGACGGGATTTTCGGATAAAAAAATGTGGATTTTTGAGGAACGGTTAATCCCCTGTTTGCTATTTCAACGAGATCGCTGTAGTCCATAGGGTTTAGTATAAAGCCTATGTCGGCTTCTTTTTTATCAATAAGATCCATAACTTCTTTTTGAGAATGTGCATAACCGGCAATCTTTTGATTTTTTATGTCATCTTCTGTGAGCTTAAGTATTTTTTTGTATATATACTCTTCAAATATGCTCACATCAAGCCTTTTAATGATGTTGTTGTCCCTTTTTAATTTAAATGTGAGCGAATAAAATTTGCCCTCTCTGTACATTAGAAAGTCGCATCTGTTTTTGCCCTCTTTTATGTCGAAATATTCTTTTAATTTTTTGATAAAACTATTAAAATCATTAATTTTTTTGATAAGTCTATGAATGGGTAAAAGACTCAAACCGCCGTTTTTGTCATCTATAAGCAGTGTCATTATGTAGTCAAAGCCTCCACTTTTTATACCCTGTTTGTTGAAATACTCTTGAATCATAAGTGCTGTTTCGTACCTGTGGTGGCCATCTGCTATAATGATGTCCTCATTTGATAGGTTTCTATGGATAACTTCTATGTCATTTTTGTTTTTTATTGTATATATCTTGTGCCTTATGTCCTCAAACTCTGTATCTACGATGGGTGCTTGTGAATCAACAATTTTATCCATTATATTATTTATGCTGTTTTTTGATGAGTATAGACCCATAATAGGGCAGAACATGGCATGTGTTTTTGTTATTAAATTAAATCTATCTATTTTTGGACCCTTAAGCGTTTTTTCATGCGGTTTTATTCTGCCGCCAAATGGCTCTATCTGTAGTGCACCGAGAAATCCTCTAAGTATTTTTTTTGTACCGTTAAATCGATACTCTGCGACATAGAGGTAGTATGCGCACTCTTTATCAAATTGCAGTATGTTTTTGTTAATCCATGTATCAATTAGCTCCTTAGCTTTGTTATATGAATCCGGCAATGTAATATTTACTATATTGTACCTGTTATTTGCAATGAGCTGTTCACGATAGTTTTCGTCGATAACATCATATGGCGGAGCCATTATTTCGGATGTTGTTTTGCTGTACTTTACACCTTTAAATGGATAGATCAAAGCCATAAATTCTCCTTTTAATAGATGGGCACAAGGTCCATTAAACCTATTTTTGTTATATATTTTTTGTTGATATTGAATATATTTTTTGTTAGAGAACCCTCCTCTTTGATTGTGTATATGGTTGGTTTTGATAGTGCTTCCTCTTTTGATGCGTTCAATATATCTGTCCTTTCCAGAATATCGCCATTTCTTTTATAGTCCGCAAAGTATGTTTTGAAGCGTGAGGCCTCATATACAACCCTGAAGTCGCCGGAAGCATCTGTATTTGAGGCTATTAAATCCAGTAAATTGATACCATACACATAATCTATTCTGTCGAAAAAAATGCCCTTAAGCGTGGATAGTGTGACTCTAAGTGATGTATATTTACCTGGTCCGATGCAGCAATAAATATCATTTATTTTGTTTAATTCCAGAGGTAGTGCTTTAAGAGCACAGTTAAATATATCTACTAAGATTTTTGAATGTGTATTTTCAGAATTTATGAAGAGGTCATAAACAAGCTCTTTATTGTTAAAAAATGATAAACTTATATCATTCGATGAGCCATCTATGGCCATTTGAATCATTGTTGCTGTTGCTGCTGTACCGAGGGGTTGAATTGTATGGGTGGAATAATAACAGGAGCAAGCCCCATTCTTATGAGCGTATTCTGTATAAGTTCCCTGAAGTATGGCCAACTGTCAACAAGCACTGTCGATTGTGAGAAGATTTCAAATACTTCATCATCTATAGGTCCGCCTGTCTGAAAATCCATTAAATATGATACTTCTATCGAGACAAAAACATCATCGGCATTGTTTTTGTTTGCTATTTTAAGTGAAAAATCCTGAAAAACCCTGATAGCATTATCAGCCAATATTTGATAATAGGCATTTTTGTCTATGTATATTTTTTGTGTATCTGGTGAAACATCAAGTTTATCATCATCAAATGATGCATCAATCTTTTTTGTTCTTATATTTACTAAGGCAAGGTTCGTATTAAATTTGTTGAACCTTTCTTCTAAACTGGCCATGAAAATCCTCCATAAAGTTAAATAAATTCTAAATTTTTGTCCTTTGAAAGCACCTTTTTTATTCCCGATTTGTAGAAATTAACAGTTAAAGCCGAAATGTCATCCAATTGGTCAATGGACAGTATTATGCCACTGCCATATACGGTATGTTTTACCCTATCACCTCTTTTGTGTTTAGTCTGTGTCATTCTGGTTGTTGTGTTTATATTTTTTAAAAATCTTGACGGTGCAGTTTGCATTAGCTGATTGTTGCGTTTTCTTGAATTTGCATAGCTTATAAATAGGTTTTCCTTTGCCCTTGTTATGGCAACATAGAATAGACGCCTTTCCTCTTCCATGTCAAGTTCTGTCTCTTTAAGATTGGCATTTGGAAAGAGCCCCTCTTCAACGCCTACAATAAAAACGGTGTTGAATTCCAGGCCTTTTGAGGCATGTATTGTCATCAGGTTAACCGCATCGCTATTTTCTTCTACCTCATTAGAGTAGTCGAAAAGTGATATACCTTCCAAAAAGTCACTCAAGTTGTTATTTTTTGCAGCATTTTTAAGTTCCATAATATTTTCTATTCTACCATATTCTTTTAATTCTTCAAGGTATTTTTTGTATCCGCTGTTTATTAAGATACTGTCTATCAATGTGCTTGCACTTGCATTTTTGTCAAGCTCTGCAAATATATTTATAAAACCGCTTAAGTCTTTGTGTTGTTTTTTTGTTAATTTATTATTTTCTAAAAGGTCTATGGATGCTTGAAAATAAGCGTAATTCTTTTCTGCTGAGTGTTCAGAAATTTTGTCAATCAACCTTTTGCCTATTCCTCTTGGGTGCGATTCTACGGCTCTTATGAATGATATGTTGTCGTCTTTGTTGTATGTTAATTTCAAATAGGCAATTGTGTCCTTTATCTCTTTTCTGTCAAAAAATTTTTTTGAGCCGACTATTTTGTAGTCTATTGAGTGTTTTACAAGCATCTCCTCTATTATTCTTGATTGGAAATTTGTTCTATAGAGCACGGCAATATCAGACAATTTTTCACCAATAGCTTTTAATGACTCTACCTTTTTGGCAACAAAGTACGCTTCATCCGTTTCTGATGGGAATGATAAAATAGATACATTGCCGCCGTCTTTGTCTGAATAGAGTTTCTTTTTGTTTCTAAAGTTGTTTTTGGATATAACATTATTTGCAGCATTTAGTATATTTTGTCCCGACCTGTAGTTTTTCTCTAATTTTATGATTTTGCAGTTGTCATACTCTCCGGAGAAATTCATAATATTGCCGACATCTGCGCCTCTAAATCCGTATATTGATTGATCTTCGTCACCAACAGCACATATCTTGTTTTGGCCGTCGTACAGCAGTTTTATGAACATATGCTGCGGATAATTTGTGTCTTGATATTCGTCAATAAATATATATTTAAACCTATTGGAGTATTTTTGCCGTGTTTCATCGCTGTTTTTCAATACCTCTATAGCCTTAATGATAATATTGTCAAAATCGACTGCATTTGCCTCTTCTAACCTTGTTTCATAAATTTTGTATATCTTTTGAATAAGCGCTTCATATGGTGTGGATGCAGGTATTTCGTCAAATTTCTTTAAGTGTAATTTGTAGTTTGAAATTTTTGACAGAAGTTTACGAGGGGGATATTTTTTCTTATCTATATTGAGTGTTTTTAAAATCTCTTTTATCAGTACTTCCTGATCTTTTGTATCATATATAGTAGGATTAAATCCTTCGTTTCTTAACATTCTTAATGCTATTGAATGAAATGTGCCTATATATATGTCTTTGGCTTGAGATTTCACCATATTCCCTATACGTTCCTTCATCTCGTTTGCAGCCTTATTTGTAAATGTTAAGGCCAATATTTGGTACGCCTTTGCATACCCGTTATTTAATATATAGGCTATTTTGTGTGTTATGGTTTTTGTTTTTCCACTGCCTGCACCAGCTATAATAAGCAAGTTTGTATCGTTTTCTAAAACGGCCTCTTTTTGTTGTTTATTGAGAGGCTCTAAGATTTTCAAGTTTTTCTGTTGCATCGTTATATGCCTTTATTATATCCTTTCTTGTAATTATTCCTATTATTTTTCCGCTTTCGTTCATAACTGGTATCGTATTTATCTCTTTAAAACCTATTTTGTGCAGTATGTGGTTTAAGTTTTCGTCAGTCGTTGTTGTAATAACATCCCTATTTGCTATATCCTCTGCCACAAGAAAATCTGATAGTTCATTCTCACCAAGTATGGTTTTTAATACATGGAGTGTAATAATGCCTAAAATGTTTTTATTTCTATCTATTACAGGTATGTCCGTTTGCTTTGTTTTTGACAGTATGTCATATATTTTTGATAGTTTAGTTGATCTGCCAACAGATGCAAATTTGCTTTTCATTAGGTCTTTGACTTTTATATTTTCCAATACGTCTTTTATATACTCGTATCTGTGTATATTGGAGTGAGCTCTGTCGCTTGCCTGATAGTGTTCTATACTGTATCTTGAGCTTAACAGAAAACTTATTGCAACAACCCACATGGAGGGCACTATCAACTCGTAATTTCCCGTTATTTCGGCAACAAGAATAATAACGGAAAGGGGTGTTTTTGATGTTGCAGCGAAAAAACCTGCCATTCCTACTATTGCGAAAGAGGCTGGATTATCAACCAATTGTGGTGCTATGAAGTGCATATATCCGCCAAATCCTCCACCAATAGCTGCTCCTATAACAAGGCTTGGCGCAAACATACCTGCCGAATTGCCGCTGCCTATGGTAACGCTGGTGGAAAGCATTCTTACTATTCCTATAATAAGAAGAGCGGAAAATGCAGTTTTATTCAAAAATACATTCTGCATAATGCCATAACCCATTCCTGCACTGTCTGGAACTGCTGCTCCGAGTAAGCCTAAAATTAATCCGCCCATAGCTGTTTTTATGTAGAGGGGAGCTTTAATTTTATTGAATGTATTCGATACGGAATTGAAAATGTTTATGAATATTATACCGCTTAGAGCACAGACAAGAGCAAGAATCGTATAGGAAATAAGTTCAAGAGGGTTTTGAAATTTCATTAGAGGTGTTGAAAACATGTGCATCCAGCCAAATTTTGCGGAGAATATTGAATAGGCTATAATGGATGATATTGCAGCAGGAAGAAGTGCCTCATGTTCAAAATCCATATCCCTATACAAAACCTCTGTTGCATAAATTGCAGCACCCATAGGGCTTCGGAATATCGCCCCTATACCACCCGACATACCACATATCAACATTATACGTTTTTCTCTATCGTTCAAATGTAGGATTTTGCCTATTCTATACCCCAATCCTGCACCGATTTGAGCGGCCGGACCCTCTCTTCCTCCTGCGCCCCCAACGCCGAGCGATATAACGGATACTATTGTTTTGATAAAAGGGACCCTCGTCCTAACGGGTAAATTATTATGATATGATTTTATAACCTCTCCGGTGCCTCCACCTTTTGTCTCTTCTGCTACAAGATGCATTATAAGCCCACTTATAAAACCGCCGCTTGTAGCTATGATGATAAACAGTATCTTATTAAACGGTTTGTGTATTATTGCCAGGAGCGGTTGCTCGTTTGTGGGGTGTGTTAAAGGAAAACCAACTGTATGGTTTAGCAGTATTACAGATGTTAAATCCAATAAAGTAAAAAAAACGATTGCGCCCAAACCTGCTGCTATACCTGTGAGTGTTGCATATATAAACCATTTGCCTGTCTGTGAATATTTTAGGTTTTTTATAATAAAAAACAGTTCCGATACAGCAGATATTTTCATTCTACAGTTACGCTTTTAGCCAAATTTCTCGGTTGATCTATATCATTACCGAGGTATAGGGCTATGTAGTATGCAAACAGCTGGAGCGGAATAATATAGATAAAGGGTGCAAAATCATATTCAATATTTGCTAATTCTATAAAATCATCAGCTATTTCATTTTCTTTATCGGAAAGTATAATTATTTTACCGTTTCTTGCCTTTATTTCCTCTGCATTTGACAGTGTTTTTGAGTAAAAAGGTTCTTTGTTTGGGGACACAATTACCGTAGGCGTATTTTCGTCTATCAAGGCTATAGGCCCATGCTTCATCTCGCCCGCAGGATAGCCCTCTGCATGTATATACGATATTTCCTTGAGTTTAAGTGCTCCCTCAAGTGCTATAGGGTACATTATGCCTCTGCCGAGGTATAAAAAATCCTTATAAAAATGATATTTTTTTGCTGTACTTTCTATGGTAGTATTGGTAGATTCAAATGTTTTTTGCATTATATTTGGTATTTCAAGCAGATATTTAGTTTCTTCTGTTATATTTTTCCCTTTCAGCTTGCCTATATAAAATGCGAGCATGTAGAGAACTGAAAGTTGTGATACAAATGCTTTTGTTGATGCAACGCTGATTTCCGGACCTGCAAGTGTATATATGCAACTATCCGCCATTCTTGCTATTTCGCTTTCCTTAACATTAACGATTGAGAGGGTTTTTAATCCGAGATGTTTTGCAAATCTCAGCGACTCTTTTGTATCGGCGGTTTCTCCTGACTGTGATATGGCAATAAAAAGGTTGTTTTTTGAGAATATGGGTGATGAATATCTGAATTCAGAGCCTATTTCAACATTTACAGCCGTATCCGTATATTTCTCTATTATGTTTTTTGCCACCAATCCAGTATAGTAGCTTGTGCCGCATGCAACAATCGTTATTCTGTCTATATTTTTTAAAAATTCCTCATCGAAATCTATCTCTTCTTTTATGTATATATTTCCGTTTGCGTCTATTCTTGATTGTACGGTATTTCTTATGGCTTCTGGTTCTTCTGCTATCTCTTTTATCATGAAGTGCTTGTATCCGCCCTTTTGCGCTGATTCTTTGGACCAGCTTACTGTCTTTGTCTTTCTTGTAATTGGTTTTTTGTTTTTATCTATTATGCTTATAGAATCCGCTTCTATTTCAGCTATATCGCCATCTTCCAGAAATATAAATTTGTTTGTATAGTCTATAAGTGCGGAAATGTCACTTGCAATATATGTAGCACTTTTTGATATGCCGATAACAAGGGGACTTTCTTTTTTTGCAAGCATAATTGAATCTGTATCTTTAAATATAGCTGCGATTGCAAAGCTGCCTTTGAGTTTGTTTATGGCTTTTATAAAAGCATCTTTGGGTTTAAGTTTCTTTAAAAACATATCTATAAGCAGAGCGACCGTTTCTGTATCTGTATCTGTTGTTTTTTTAATGCCTTTTTCCTTAAGCTCTCTTTCTATTTCTCTATAGTTTTCTATGATGCCGTTGTGGACTATGGATACATTATCTGTAAAGTGCGGATGGGCATTCCGTGTGCTTGGTATGCCGTGTGTAGCCCATCTTGTGTGACCTATGCCTATTGTACCGTTAAAATCCAGCTTTTTTTCTATAATTAGTGATGCCAAATCCATAACCTTGCCTTTTGTTTTAACGGTTTCAATCTTGCCGTTTGCTTTTATAGATATGCCTGCCGAATCATAGCCTCTGTATTCCAGAGCGCTTAAACCTTTGAGCAGTATATTTATTGTTTTATCGTTTTTTCCTACATATCCTACTATTCCGCACATAAATTAAAACCCCCATAAAAACAGTTACCTTATATCACTAAATCTTTCATTTTTCAAACCATCCTGGAATAGTCAATTATTTTTTCTTTCGCCGTATTGTAGGCATTTATTATATCCTTTCTTCTCACGATACCTATAACTTTTTTAGAATCGTTTTCATCAACTACAGGAATAACATTTATATCCTTGAACCCTACTCTATGAAGTAAACTGTGTATATTTTCCATCTTGGTAGTTGTTAGCACATCCTCGTTTGCCATATCCTTTGCTATTACTATATTTTCCAGCTCTGCATTCCCTAATAGATTTGTAATCGCTTTCATGGATACTATACCTGTAAGTTTATCGTATTGATCAAGAACAATTAAATCGTCATCTTTTGATGATGAAAGTATGCGGTATATATTTCTTAGTGAATATGACGGACGAACAAATGTAAATTTTTTGCTCATAATGTCCTTCACCTTTATCTCTTCCAATAAATCCCTTGTATATTCATAGTAGTGTGCTGAGGACATTCTTCTGTTTTTTACCTGTTTTTCGTATATTGTCCATTTTTGGGCAACAAGATATCCTATGGCAGCAGTCCAAATAGAGGGTATTATAAGATGGTAGTTGCCTGTCATCTCGGTAACCATTACTATGGTTGAAAATGGCGTATTGGCTGCGGCTGAGAAAAATCCTACCATGCCTACAAGGGCAAATGCGCCAGGATTGGATACTAAGTTTTGTGATATTCCATGCAGTATTAATCCGATTGCGCCCCCAAGTGTGCCGCCTATAACCATTGAGGGTCCGAATACGCCAGCACTGCCGCCGCTTGATATTGTAAAGGATGTCGCAAAAACCTTTAAAAAAGCTATCAACAATAGTGTTTTTATGGCAAAATCACCGTCTATAGCTTTTTGCAGTGTTCCATAGCCCATAGATATGGCATCCGGCATCGCAATACCAATTAATCCCACCAAAAAACCTCCTATTGCCGGCTTAAAATGTGGTTTTATGTGTATTTTTTTAAATATGTCTCTTGTTTTGTAGAATATTCTCACATAAAATATTGCAAATAGACCTACACTAAATGCCAAAATTGTGTATGATATTAGCTCCAGCGGATTTGTAAAATGAAACTTGGGTGTTTCAAAAAGAGGCATCCAGCCAAAAATAGAAGAAAATACCGAGTATGCAACTATGGATGCTATGGTTGTATGTATAAATGCTTCACTTTCTATCTCAACATCTTTATATAGTACCTCTCCTGCAAAGATGGCTCCTGCCAGGGGTGCATGAAATATCGCACCTATACCTGCTCCCATACCTGATACAAGCAGTATTCTTCTTTCCTTTTTTGTCAATTTCAGTTTTATTGCAAAGTATGAACCGAAGCCCGCGCCAATTTGAGCAATGGGTCCCTCTCTTCCACCGGAACCACCGCTTCCGAGTGTGACAGAGGAGGCTATTATTTTTATTATAGGTACAATAGGACGAATAATTCCATTCTTTTTGTGGTATGATTCTATAGCCGCATCTGTTCCGTGTCCCTCTGCGTCGGGTGCGAATGTATAGACCAAAAATCCTGAAATCAGTCCACCGACAGTAGTAGTCAAGAGCAACATAACAGGTGAAAATGCAGCGTGCACTTTATGAAATATTTTTGGTTCACCTGTGGGCTCAAATGATGGAAAACCTGCAACGCCACTTAAAATATATGTAGAAAAAAAGTGTGTGATAGTTAAAAAAAGTACTGCCCCCAGACCAGTTATGACACCGACTACTGATGCATAAAACATCATTTTGCCAAGCGAAGCCGATTCGTAGTATTGTTTGCGTTTTTTTGGCAGCATGTTACCTTTGGCTACCAGTGTTACGGGAAAGTTATTAGCATTGTCAATCTCATACTCAATAGATTAAATATAACAAAGAGCGCTACACCGCACCTATTTTTATGTAAGCTTAACCTACATAAATATAGAATCTGTTTTAAATTTGGTTTAAACTGAATTTGATGTTTTTTAAAATAAATACAGGGTGCATGTACCCCTATTGAGGTAAATTGACAGCATGTAATTTTGCGTAACATCGGATAGTTATTCTTTGTTTAATTTTTTTTCCATTGTTTTTCTGTATTGTTTAACCCATCCGGGTTTATTGACTTGAGGAACTCTCGATAGAACAAGACTAAAGGGTTCTACATGCCGCGTTACAGTTGTGCCTGCTGCTATTAGTGAATCATGCTCAACCTCAACAGGAGCAACAAGTTGGACATCCGAGCCTATAAACACCCTATCACCTATTATCGTTTTATTTTTTCTATATCCGTCATAGTTGCAGGTTATTGTGCCGCATCCTACATTGACATCCTCACCGAGCTCAGCATCACCTATGTATGTTAGATGGCTTGCCTTGGTGCCTTTTTTTAGGATTGACTTTTTAACCTCAACGAAGTTGCCTATTTTAACCTCTTCACCAATTTCTGATTGTGGTCTAAGATGGGCAAAAGGTCCTATCTGGGCGTCACTGTCTATGTAGCTTTCTTCTATATCACTGTATGGCTTTATATGAACATTGTTTTTGATAACAGAGTTCTCTATGACACTTCCTACATCCACGATGCAGTTTTTGCCTATTCTTGTTTTCCCTCTTAGACTCACATTGGGAAATATAATTGTATCTCTTCCTATTTCCACATCGTAGTTCACATATGCTACATTAGGGTCTATGAATGTTACATCATCAAATTTATCTATAATGTTTTTTTGTATTATCTTTCTCACCATTGCTAAATCTTTTCTTGTATTGATACCCAGAACATTTTCTTCATCAGCTTCAATCGTTTCTATTTTATCTGTGTGTTTTATGATATCTGTTAAGTAGTACTCGTTACTTTTGTTGTTATTCATAATTTTCAAAACAGCTTCTTTTGCAAAGGATGTTCTAAATATATATATACCGCTATTTATCTCGTTAATCTTCTTTGTTTTTTCATCTGCATCTTTTTCCTCAACGATTTCTATTTTTTCGCCTTTTTTTACTATTCTGCCATACCCGAATGGATTTGAAAGCCTTGCAGTCAACACAATACAATCCAGCCCTTTTGAGTCAAACAACTCTTTTGCTTTATCTATATCCTCTCTTTTAATTAGAGGTGTATCGCCATTTACAACAACAAAACTATTTTCTTTAATGAAGTGCAGGGCGCTTTTTAGGGCATCCCCCGTTCCTTTTTGAAACTCTTGAATATGTATTTGGCAATCCGGGAACATTGTTTTTATTCTTTCATAATATTCTCTGCTTGTGACAATATGGGTTTTATATCCTGATAAGGCATTAACTACATAAAATATAACCTCTTTTCCGCATATTCTATGAAATATTTTGTTTGTATCGGATTTCATCCTTGTGCTTTTACCTGCTGCGAGTATAATAGCTTCCATAAAAAGCCTCCTAATTTTTTAGTGTCTAAAATGCCTTATACCTGTAAACAAGAGGGGTATATTGTGCTCATTTGCAGCCTCAATAACCTCATTATCCCTTATTGAACCGCCCGGTTGGACAATTGCCTCAATACCAAGCTCATAGGCTGTATCTACACTGTCTCTAAATGGGAAAAAGCCATCTGATGCCATAACCGAACCTTTTAAGTTTATGTTCAGCTCTTTTGCTCTTATGGCAGCAAACTTGGCTGAGTCTATTCTTGATGTTTGGCCGCCGCCGATTGCCAGTGTTGTTTTGTTTTTTGCATAGACAATTGCGTTAGATTTTACGAACTTTGAAACCCTAAACGCAAACTCCAAATCGCTAATCTGCTCTTGTGTTGGCTGAATATCTGAAACTATTTTGTAATCAAACGGCTGTTTTGCGTCGTTTTCCTGAACAAGGTATCCGCCGAGTGTGCTTCTTATTTCCCTAAACGGCGTATTGTCTATTTTTTTCGTCTCTATCAGTCTTATATTTTTTTTCTTGGTAAGTATATCCAAAGCCTCTTTTGAGAAGCCGTATGCAACAACAACCTCATAGAACCGCTCTGCAATCTCTCTTGCAAGTTCTGCATCTACTGTTGTGTTTATACCTATTATGCCGCCGAATGCACTTACAGGATCGCAGGATAGGGCTTTTTCGTATGCATCCTTTGGACTGTTTCCCAAAGCCACCCCGCACGGTGTGTTGTGCTTTATTATGGCGCATACAATTTCGTCAAATTCAAGCATAATGTGATACGATACATCTATATCGAGAATATTGTTATACGAGAGCTCTTTTCCATGAAGTTGTTTTGCATCAGCTATACCCGTTTTTAGAGGGTCTTTGTAGAATGCTGCTTTCTGCTGAGGGTTTTCTCCATATCTTAAATCTTGAACCTTTTTTAGCGCAACACCTATGTTGTTTGTTTCATAGAAATTGAATTTCTCTATAATTAAAGAATCATAATATGCTGTGTGGGCAAAGGCTTTTAGTGCAAACTTTTTTCTTTTTTCTTCATCCATACTATCAAAATTTTCCATTACGGTTTTATAGTCTTTAATATCACAGACAACAAGTACGCCTTTGTAGTTTTTTGCAGCTGCCCTCAGCATACTTGGCCCGCCTATATCTATATTCTCAATTAATGTATCAACATCGTCGGACTTTAGCGCTGTTTCTTCAAATGGGTAGAGATTTACAACAACAACATCAATTGGGTCTATATTGAATTCGGATATTTTTTCTTCATGTTCTTTATTGCCCCTTATAAAAAGTATACCGCCGTGAATCTTCGGATGCAGAGTTTTTACGCGTCCATTGAGCATCTCCGGAAATTGTGTGTAGTGTTCAACAGCTTCAACATCTATGCCGTTTTCACTTAAAAGTTTTGCCGTTGAGCCTGTTGAGAGTATACCGTAACCCTTTCCTGATAAAAATTTTGCAAATTCTACAACGCCTGTTTTGTCTGACACACTTATCAAAGCCTTCTTATTCATTAAAATCTCCCCTTGGTAATTATTTTCTAACTTTAAGTGTAGAGTAACCTTCGTTGTTTGTCAAGAAAGAGGTTTATGGTTTAGTGTGCTACGCATATTACATTCACATCCACACATCCTTTGGGAGACCATTACACAGTGAGACCACTGCATAATTCATATTTCTTATCAAGTTCTCGAAACGAATATGACCCGACACCCATTCTTATAGATAAAGTTTTAAGGAAATAAGAAGTTAATTTTGCAAAAAAACTTCCAAATAGTTTACATTCTTTAAAATAGAATGGGTGTCGGGCTCAACTGTTTGAGCCCGTTACCTATTTAATAGTGTTTAGATTTCATTAAAATCA
>CAZFWO010000002.1:0-39602 GCA_964522785.1 uncultured Desulfurellales bacterium | reverse complement strand
AATAGGATATTTTGACGGTAGAATAACATACAAAACAAAGAGTGGGTGCAATGCAGAAGACTATATTTTGGAGGAAATGGAATGATAGAAAGATACACAAGAAAACACATGGGAGAAATTTGGGATGAAAAGGCTAAGTTTGAAAGGTGGCTGCAGGTTGAGTTGGCTGTAGTAAAAGGATGGGAGAGCATAGGAGAGATTCCAAAAGGAACATCCGAAAAAATAGAAAAAAGTGCATCTTTTGATATAGGGCGCATAGAGGAGATAGAAAAAACAACAAGACATGATGTTGTGGCGTTCCTTGAAAATGTTAAGGAGCATCTTGGCAGTGAAGGGGATTATTTGCATTTTGGTATAACATCCTCAGACACCATAGATACGGCTATGGCATTAGCATTAAGAGATTCTTCTGACATAATAATAGAAGATATAAAGATACTTTTGCAAACACTTAAAAAAAGAGCTTATGAGTTTAAGGATACATTAATGATAGGGCGTTCGCATGGTATACATGGAGAACCCATAAGTTTTGGTTTCGTAATTGCTCTGTGGTACAGTGAGATGGGAAGAAATTTAACAAGAATGGAGCAGGCAAAAGATGTTATATCATACGGAAAAATATCGGGTTCTATGGGAACATTTGCGAATGTCCCTCTTGAAGTCGAAGAAATATCATGCAAACTTCTTGGCTTAAAAAATGCCTCCATTTCAAGTCAGATAATACAGAGGGATAGATATGCCCAATATATGTCAACACTTGCAATTATAGCATCAACGATAGAAAAAATAGCTACACAGATAAGACACTACCAGAGGACCGAGGTTAGGGAAGCGGAGGAATTTTTCCACAAAGGGCAGAAAGGTTCATCTTCCATGCCACACAAAAGAAATCCAGTTTTGAGTGAAAATCTATGCGGTTTGGCAAGGCTTGTAAGGGGCAATTCTCTTGTTGCATTGGAAAATGTCGCCTTATGGCATGAAAGAGATATAAGCCATTCCTCAAATGAAAGAATAATCCTGCCAGATTCCAATATTGCTATTGATTTTATGCTTTACAGGTTAAATAATATATTGCAAAATCTTACGGTGTATAAAGAAAATATGTTGTACAATCTAAATCTAACAAGAGGCGTTATCTATTCGCAGAGGCTGATGCTAAAGTTGGTCGAAAAGGGTGCAGATAAAACAGAAGCCTATGAAGTCGTGCAGAAAAACGCTATGGACTCGTGGGAGAATAAAAAAAATTTCAACGAATTGGTTAAAAAGGATAGCTTTGTTACCAGTTTTCTGTCTCAAAAAGAGGTAGATGAATGTTTTGACCCCAGGTATTACATACGCAGAGTGGATGATATATTTGAAAGAATTTTTGACTATTAATGGTTTTTTTAGTAATATTTTTTAACAAAATTTAACAGGATTGATTAATGGAATGTTTGATCTATTAAATTTTTTAGGAGAGTTTATAATTATAACAGAATACAACGGTACCATAAACTATTGTAACAATTCGGCTTCCTCTATATTTGATATTCGTGAAAAAGACAACATAAAAAAGATATTCAAGAAAGATGATAGAGATGTATTTTTGAAAAATTTAGTTCATCTCGTTAAGAAATATGGCAGCTACAGTAATTTCATGAGATTTGTAAAAAAAGATAACGATTTGATTTTTTGCTGGTTAAATGCTTTTAAATATGAAAACAGAATAGTATTTGAGGTATTTGATTTAACCAAAATGAAAAACAGAGATATGAGCATAAATGATGAAAATTATACAAAACTACTAAAGTATATGTCTGAAGGTGTTGCTCACTCTATAAGAAACCCTATAATGTCAGCCGGTGGTATGCTTAATTTGATAAAAAGAAAATTACCCAAGGATACTGCAGGCAGCATATTATCCTATATCGATGTTGTAGAAAAGAGTCTTTATCGTATCATGAATATTATTGCAGATATAGAGATAGTAAGTAGTTCCGTACCATCTGTATTAAGAAAAGTAAATTTAAACAGCATTGTAAAAAACGTGGTAAACAAATATAAATATGATATAACATTTAACATAGAGGAACACGACACAATTGAGATTTTTGCAGAAGATACACATATATCGTTTGTATTTGAAGAAATAATAAAAAATTCTCTCGATTCTTTGCAAAACAAGGAAGACGGATTGATAGAAATAACATTAAAAAGAATAAATAACAATGCAATTGTTACCATTATCGACAATGGTGAAGGAATTGAAGAAAACGATTTGCCTCTTGTTTCAATACCTTTTTATTCTACAAAGCCAAGTAATATGGGAATAGGCCTATCCCTGTCGAAATTTATAATAGAGGGTTATAACGGTACAATAGATATACAATCAAAAAAAGGGGAAGGCGTTCGGGTTGTTATCAGTCTACCAATAGAAAAAAGAAATTTGTTGAGAAGAGAGATTAAAAATGTTTAGAATAAACAAGCTTTCAAAAAAAATAATAGTATACAGCGTGTCGCTGGTATTAATAACCACATTGATTTTTACAACAATTTCCATATCCACGCTTATTATGTTCAAGAAATATACAGTGAAAAAAACAGAGAGTACATTTAAGAAAAATGCAAATATGAATCTTGAAAAAGAGGTTGTTCTTTATGCAAAAAATCTTAAAAATGTTATGGATTCAAGGAAAAGCGTAACGTACATGTTTGGAAAGATTTTGGATAGAAATATTAACCCATTTTTGGGATGTAATGAACAGGTAAATTTAGCTGCTGCATACGGAGAGATTAATGAATCTTTAGATATACGAGCAATAGTAATACTGGATAGCAAATTCAATATAAAATGCCAGTTCCCGAAATTTGTACCTGCAAGATCAACGGTTAATCTAATAAAAAAAACACTAATGTTAAAAAAGGAGTCTTCAAAGAAGGTTCAATATATAGATTTTCATGTAAATGAAGACGGAGGTGTTTCATACTCCTATGTCTATTTAACAAAAGACAAGAATAACAACCCTGTTTTTATAGTATTTGATTTCAATCCCTATAGTATATACTCTCTTATAAAAACAGCTCAGTTATCGCCCTATTCTCAGAAATATCTATGGGTTATCAATAAAAAAGGCATTTTAATTTTCGATCCGCCTACAAAAAAGCATTCATTGATAACCCTTTTAGATAATGTAGATTTAACGGATAAGCAAAATGGCGAAGCATTAAGCGAGATTGTAAAAAACGAGATACTGAAAGGCAAAACGGGTTCATCAAGATATATATTCAGAGGGGTCGATAAATTCGTAGGTTACACATACATAGATGAATTCGGATGGGGGCTTGGTTTAACCCTCCCGACGGAATCGCTTTATGCGCCCATTATAAATTTAAGCAGAGATATAGATTCAAAAACAATACAGACACTATCCATATTGAGCATTATCAATGCTATAGTGATTATAGGAAGTGTCTTTATAGCAATGTTTTTGGCAAAGAAAATAACCAGGCCCATATCTCAGGTCATAGATGCTATAGATGCCATAATAAAGGGTGACAGATCAGTAAGACTACATACCGGAGGAAATGATGAATTAGAAGAACTGGCATCTTCTGTTAACAAGCTAATGGATTTTTTCGATAAAATATGGGATAAAATTAAAAAGAATAGGGGGGATTAAATGGCTGAAAACGCAGAAGAAATGGAAGAAATAATCCAGGATTTTTTAATTGAAGCAGACGAGTTGTTGGAAGAATTGGATGAAGATTTGATAAAGCTTGAAAACTCCAGCCAGGATACAGACCTTTTAAATAAAATATTTAGGGCGTTTCATACAATAAAAGGCTCTTCGAGCTTTTTGGGTTTTGAAAAATTAACTCAGTTGACCCATAAACTGGAAGATGTACTCAATAAGCTGAGAAAGTTTGAGCTTGAACTCAACAGTGAGTTGATGGATGCTATACTTGCAGGTGTTGACAAAGCCAAAACCATGGTAGAAATCATAAAGGAAAATGGTGATCCTGAGAGTATAGATATTGAGGAAAATATTAATACTTTAAGCAAATTTTTAGAAGAACAGCAGGAAGAATTGGGTGAAGAAGAGCTGCTTAAAATGCAGCAGGAGGAGATGAAAGCCGAAGAACAATTAAAAAATATGGAAAATGAAGAATATAATACGCTTAATGAATCTCAGCGGAATAAAGAAAGCGGTGAGCTTGAAGGGTCTGAGAATGAAGTATTAGATAAAAAGAGTGATAAAGAAATAGAAAATGAAATACAGAGACTTCTATCTCAAAGAATGGAAGAGGATAAAAAGAGGCGGCAAAAAAAGAAACAAGAGGAGCAGAAACAGAAAGATCTTCAAATAGAGGAGACGCACCAAAAAGCAGCATCTGTAGAACAAAAGATAGAAGAGAAATCCAAAACACAACACCTGAAACCTGCCAAAAAAAACAAATCGCTGGCTGAACAGACAATAAGGGTTGATGTCGAAAGACTGGACGATCTTATGAATCTTGTAGGAGAACTTGTCCTTGGCAAAAACAGGCTTATAAGTGTAGCTTCAAAAGCCGAAGATAAATTCGAGGGGGATGATATCGTAGAAGAACTATCAGGCGTTGCATCACAGATAACACTTGTAACAACAGATTTGCAGATGGGTGTTATGAAAACAAGAATGGTTCAGGTAGGCAAGGTGTTTAATAAATTTCCAAGGGTTGTAAGGGATATATCAAAAGAATTAAATAAAGAGGTTGAGCTTATAATAGAGGGAGCGGAAACGGAATTGGATAAAAGTGTTGTTGAAGAGATAAACGATCCACTTGTTCACATTATAAGAAACGCTGTGGACCACGGTATAGAGTTCAAAGAGGAACGTATAAAAAAAGGTAAACCCGCAAAAGGGAAGGTTGTTCTATCCGCCTATCATGAAGGTAATTACATAATTATTAAAACTACGGATGATGGTGCCGGCATGGATCCTGACATCTTAAAGCAAAAGGCTTTGGAAAAAGGGCTTATAACAGAGGCAGAATCAAGGCAGATGAGTAAAGAAGAGGCTTTTGCTTTGATATTTAAACCTGGTTTTTCAACATCTCAGGCTGTTAGCAACATATCCGGGCGAGGCGTGGGTATGGATGTTGTGAAAACCAATATAGAAAAACTTAATGGTACTATAGAGATAAAGTCCGAAGTTGGTAAAGGAAGCGAGGTAATTTTGAAAATACCTCTAACCCTTGCCATAATACAGGCTTTGCTTGTAAAGATTACGAAGGAATTCTTTGCTATACCGCTTGTAAATGTTGTTGAAACCGTAAGAATAAGCAAAGAAGATATAAACAGAGTGGAAAACAGGGATGTTCTGAGGTTAAGAAATATCATCATTCCTCTTGTTTATCTTGGTGATACGCTTGGCATAGGGAAAAACAAGAAAACCATCGATTCGAAGGAGATATATGTAGTTATTGTAGCTGTAGCTGAAAAGAAGATAGGGCTTGTTGTTGACAAGTTAATAGGCAGGGAAGAAATCGTTATTAAATCACTTGGCAGTTATCTTAGCAACATAAAATCCATATCAGGTGCAACAATAATGGGTGATGGTTCCGTTACACTTATTTTGGATATACCATCGGTTGTTGAGGAAACAGTTAATGTTGAAACAAACATAGAAGACCATTTCTCAGATTTAGCCGTATTAAATAAGGAAAATCCACTATGTCTTGTATTGTCAGCCAACAAAGAAACAAGAGAATCTATAGGTCAGTATATGAAAGAGGCTGGGTTTGAAATATGTGAAGCATTAAACGACAAAGAAGCATTGGATGTAGCCTCTGAAAATATTGTTGATGTTATATTTACAGATTTGGATATACCCATTAATGATGGATACAATTTTGCTAAGATTGTAAGAGATTTTCCGGTTTACAAGGATGTACCCGTTATAGGTATATCAGAAGATGGAATATTTGATAAAGAAAAGGTAAAAGAGTCTGCTATTAACAGTGTGATTTTCTCACCTATAACTGTAAAGGATATAGATTCTGTTATGGATATAATTTCAAAAAAAATTAAAGTGGCTTAAAAGGAGAGAATATGGGAACAAAGGATGTAGATTTATTTGATAGAGGCTTATCTATGGATGAGGAGTACGAAAAACAGATAACAAAGAATCAAAAAAAATCTGATGCTTTAATCTTAAGGGACGAATACGACCAGGTTGTAGGTTTTATGTTGAAAGACGAACTGTTTGGCATAGATATATTGAATGTGGAAGAAATAATAAAACCTGTTGATTTTGCACATGTACCAAACACAAAGCCTTTTGTTATGGGGGTTGTCAATATAAGAGGTAAAATAATACCTATAGTTGATCTGGGATTTAAGCTTGGTCTTGAAAAGAAAGCAATAGATGCTGAATCAAGAATAGTGGTAACATCTCAAAATGAATATACTGTTGGTTTTGTAGTTGATAAAATAGAAAAGGTATACTACATCGAGAAAAAAAGTATTGAGGCGACACCTTCAAATATACCGCAAACTATAGAAAAATATGTAAAAGGCGTAGGTAAAATGGATAATAAAATTATAACTCTCTTAAATGTAGAAAACCTGCTCAAAGAGGGTGGCGGACTAAACTGATACGGGGGATGAAATATGGAAGATAAAATAGATATACTACAAGTCGGCACAAACCAGATGGAGCTTGTGGATTTCAGAATGTACGAACAAAAGGAAAATGGTGATCTATATGAAGGAATATACGGTATAAATATAGCAAAGGTAAAAGAAATAATAAAATATCCCAATGTTATAAAAATACCATCTAGAGAATCTCTTCTTGAAGGCATCTATAATCTAAGGGGTGAGGTTATACCTATAGTGAGTCTTGCCAGATGGTTAAATATAAAAGAGCCCAAGGATATAGCTACAAAGAAAATTATTATCACCATGTTTAATAATATAACCGTAGGATTTATTGTTCACGACGCGAAGAGAATAAGAAGGATATCCTGGAGACTCGTTAAATCGCCGAGTGAGGTTTTAAAACAGCAGTATGGAAACAAAATTATTGGAACGATTAATCTTGATGAAGAGCATGTTATGCTAATACTGGATTTTGAAAGTATATGTGAAGAGCTCGGTATTTTCTCTGAAGAAGATGTAAAAAGAATTGAGAAGGGTGTGGAAGAAAAAGGTAAGGATAAGAGAAAGGTAAATATTTTAATAGCAGACGATTCGGCAACAGCAAGAAAAATTATTAAAAAAGCCTTAACTCCGTTAGCAAAAGAAATTATAGAAACAACAGATGGGCAGGAGGCCTGGAATATGTTAAACAAAATGTATGAAGATACAAATGGAGATATAAAACAGGCTGTTGATATTATTATAACCGATGTTGAAATGCCAAATATGGATGGATATAGATTAGCAAAGATGATTAAAGATGATGATAGATTTAGAAATATACCTGTAATAATGAATACATCATTATCTGGCAATGCAAACCTACAGAAAGCCAAAGAAGTAGGTGTAGATGATTTCTGCACTAAATTTATAGCTGAAGAATTTACGAGGGCTGTAATCAACAATATATAAAAGAGGTATATAATATGGCAAAATTAAGTGTTGAATGGATTAATCCTTTTATAGAAGCAACGGAAGATATTTTAGATACCGTAGCTATGTTAAAGTTGAAAAGAGGGAAACTTGAATTAAGGGAAAATAGTACTGTAGCATATGATGTAAGCGGAATAATAGGTATAACGGGAGAAGCTGTAGGCTCAATAGCTCTGTCTTTTCCTAAGAAGATGGCTGTAAAAGCAGTTAGTAACTTTATAGGTGAAGAAGTGCTTGGAATCGATGCCGATACAACGGATGCCATAGGAGAACTGACAAACATGATTGCAGGCAGAGCTAAGAAAATATTCTCCGAAAAAGGTATTAGACTAAAAATATCGGTTCCTAACGTTGTTGTGGGGAAAAATCATACCATAGTCTCACCGAAAGGTACGCCTAGTATAGTAATACCATTTGAGTCCGAAGATGGAATGCTGGCTATACAGGTGGCACTAAAATCTATTTAAAAGGATAGGTGTATATAGTTGGATACAAAGTATTTTAATGTTATATAAATGTTACTTGTTGTTTTGTGATAAGAAATATAAAAAAGCAAAAAAGGAGAAATCCAGTGAAAATAGTAATTGTAGATGATTCTTCCACAATGAGAAGAATTATCAAGAACATCCTAAAAAAAACAGACTATGGTGATAATATATTGGAAGCAGGAGATGGGAAAGAGGCTCTTGCCGTGCTGGAAAATAGTGATGTAGATCTCATAATTACAGATTGGAATATGCCTGTTATGGACGGGCTGACGTTTGTGAAGCACATAAGAGCTAATAGTAAGTATGATGATGTTCCTATAATAATGGTTACAACGGAAGCCGCTAAAGAGGATATAATAACAGCACTTAAAGCAGGCGTTAATAATTATATTGTAAAACCGTTTACGCCGGATATTTTAAAAGACAAAATTGATACAGTTTTGGGTAAAAAGGATTGAGTGATAAGGCTGCAATCTGTTTATAAGAAATATAAGAGAAGCGGTTTTTTCTCAAAAGATGAATTTTTTGCGCTAAAAGATGTAAACCTGACTATTAATACGGGTGAGCATATCGGTATCATAGGCGAGTCGGGGGCAGGTAAAACAACGTTGGGTAGAATCCTTAGTTTAATAGAGCTACCCTCATCGGGCTTTATTTTTTTTGATTCACATATTGTTAATAAACATAATCTAAAGCGGTATAGAAAAAAAATAGGGGCTGTGTTTCAAGATCCGTACACATCATTTGATCCAAGACTAAAAGCTATGGATAGTTTAAAAGAAACAGACAGAGATCAGCTTGATATATATAAGATGTGTAACAAGTTAAACATAAGAAAAGAACTGCTTTCAAAATACCCACACCAATTAAGCGGAGGGGAGCAGCAGCGTATTGCCATAGCAAGGGCACTATTATCAAATCCCGAATACATTGTTTTTGATGAGGCTACCAGTGCTCTGGATTTATCAACACAGGCAAAAATAATAAACCTATTATGCAATATAAATAAAGACAAAAAATATACCTATATCTTCATATCGCACGATCTTAAACTTGCCCATTTTATATCGGATAAAATTTATGTTCTCTACGGCGGGTATATTGTGGAGGAATATTTGAGCTTTGATGAGCCCGTTCATCCGTATTCACAAATGCTTTTTGGCGACAATAACGTAAAAATAACACAAAATGTATCGGGCTGTTTTTTTTATGACAGTTGTAAATATAGAAAGGATATATGCAAAAATAACATTCCCAGGTTAAAAAATGTGGGCAGTAATCACAGGGTAAGGTGTTTTTTATATGATTGATATTCTCTCTCTAACCAAGGAAAGACTAAGGGATAAAATTGAGTATTTGAACCTGGAAGCCTATAGGGCAGACCAGATATTTTCATTTGTACACAAGCACGCTATAGAAAATTTGGAGGAAATTAGCGTATTGAAAAAGGATACAAGAAAATATATAGGTGAGATATTTTTTATACCTTCAATAGTGTGCGTAGAAACCTTGCAAGCCGAGGACGGTACTATAAAATACCTATTTGAACTCAAAGACGGCAACAGAATAGAAACCGTTCTTATACCTATGAAGGACAATAGATATACGATATGCGTATCCACGCAAGTTGGGTGTAAAATGGGGTGCAGATTTTGTGCAACGGGCAAAATGGGTTTTGTCAGAAATTTGACTGTTTCAGAGATAATACTTCAAATAAGATATATCTTTAAAAAGCACAACCTTAAAAATGCCAATATAGTGTATATGGGTATGGGCGAACCGCTTGATAACTATAACAATGTTGTAGATTCAATAAAAATATTGATAGACAAAGACGGCATAAACATATCAAAGAGGAGAATAACACTTTCCACTTGCGGAATAACGCCCGCTATAGAGAAACTAAAAAAGGATCTGCCCTATATAAATATAGCACTGTCGCTGCATGCTGTGATAGACAAAAAAAGGGATTTCCTGATGCCTATCAACAAGAGGTATAATTTAAGAGAGGTTATGCTCAGCCTAAAAACATTTCCTATGCCAAGAAGAAAAAGAATAACATTTGAATATATTATGATAAGAGATGTAAATGACACAAAGGATGATAGGCAGGCTCTTTTAAATCTGCTATCAAACTATAGAAGCAAGTTGAATCTTATACCCTTCAACAAACAGGACCTGTTGGATACGGACTTGAGCCCCACGCCATATAACAAAATAGTAGAGTTTGCTGAATTTCTGAGAAAAAAGGGTATGTTTGTTACTATAAGAAATTCAAAAGGTTCATCCATAAAAGCTGCATGTGGGATGCTGGCAACTAAGATTTAGCTGTATACATATGGGTAAGGGCGACGGCAAGAGCGTCAGATACATCAAGTGGCTGTTTATCTAAATGTATATTAAGGGTTTTTTCCACTATAAACCTTATCTGTTCCTTATCAGCGGCACCATAGCCGCAAACTGCCTGTTTAACCTGTCTTGGCAGGTATTGGTATACTTCTATGCCCCTATCTTTTGCGGCTATTATAACTGCCGCTCTTACTTGGCTAAGCAACATGGCAGATTGAATATTGACAGAATAAAAAGAGTTTTCAATAGCAACACTATCCACTTTGTATGAAGCTATAGTATCTTTAATATACATAAATATTTTATAGATTTTATCTTCATGTGTTGATTGTTTTTTTAGCTTTATAAAACCGTATTCTGATTGCTTTGTTTCTGAATCTATCAGACCATAAGCCGTAACAGAGCTACCCGGATCTATTCCTAAAATAAACATACTTATTATTGGTAAATATTCTTTTTGCGCCTACAAGTCTTTTTTTATAGTATCTGTTTAACTTTGATATTTTTATACCACTTCTTTTGCCAGCCGCATGAATAAAGTGATTTCTTCCTATGTATATGCCTACATGTGTAACTTTAGCATAATTCAATGTATGGAAGAACAAAAGATCACCTACCTGTATTCTGTTTAAGGGAATAAAAACACCTAAGCTACTGTACTGTGCCTGAGCTGTTCTTGGAACCTTTATATTAAATTTTCCATATATCTTTTGCACAAAAGCCGAACAATCTATGCCATGTATTAAGCTGTTCCCGCCAAATTTATACGGTCTACCCAAAAACCTTTCTGCATAACTCACAAGAGCATTTCTTCTTTCCCTCAACAGAGAATATTCAAGTTCCATCTTGTTCTCGTTCAGCATGTTTTTATTGGGAACAAAAATAATTCTGCCTGCTCTTAAGGTGTAGTTATTGCTCAAGTTATTTAACATTTTTAATATATATACCTTTGTTTTGAATCTATTTGCAATTCCCCACAGGCTGTCGCCCCTTTTTATCTTATAGGGCGTAGAATAAACCAAGTATTTAGGTGGTATGTATAAATTTTCCTTCTCAGACAACATTATTTTTTTTGTTAGTTCTCCAGGTATTACAATAAGGTCTCCAGGTTTTATATATTTGCTTTTTTTAGGATTAAGTTTCATAAGTTGCTTTAAACTTAAACCGAATCTGTGTGCTATAAAATTAAGCGTATCACCTTTTGACACTATATAATATCCATCCCCCACCTCTCCGGGTTTGAGGTTTTTTGTTTTTATTCTATCTTTTATAATTTTATTATTTTTTTTCTCAATGGTCTTTTCTTTGTTGTATGAAGGTTTAACTCTACTATTGGGTTTTATTTTATCCCAATCAATGTCAGGATTAAGTTTTTTTATCTCTTCTATGCTTGTTCTTATCACAATGCTGTTTAAAGGTCTGCTTTTTTGCAGTGTATAGGCATTTTTTGCTTTTGTTTTACTGCAATTTCCGTGATATGGTATAATGATTTTGTCATTGGGTCTAATTTTAAGCCAATTAACTTTTGGATTACACCGTTTAATCAACTTTGGGCTGATATCCAATGTTTTTGATATTTTTATCAAAGAATCGCCACTTTGAACTATATATTGATTGACATTCTTGTCATAAATAACCGGTACAACCAACTTATCGCCGGGTCTGATTTTAAGCCAGTTGATTTTAGGGTTTAGACTTTTTATTTTTTCAGGTTTAATACCGAGTCTTTTTGAAATTCTTATTAAGGAGTCCCCCGGTTTTACGGTGTAGAATGCAGAAAAAGACGTATTTGCTATAAAAAAAGTGGAAAGTATAATGCCGAACAACACTCTCAAGCAATGCATATTATTTCTTATATCAGAAAAATATTTTTTTTCAAGAAAATTAAAGTTGCATTGATTTTTTTCTGAGCTTTCTGTATTATGTTTAAAGAAAAAAATAGGTTGGTGATGTTTTTATGTATTCAATAGATGTGATTATTAAGAAAAAGGAAAAGTGGGTATTTAAGGACGCGCTGTTAAAAAGGCATCTTAAATATATGGAGTGGCTGGTGGAATTTAATTCCGAAAATTCCATAATATCTCTTGAAGTAGATGATAAGGAAGATTTTCGTGAAATATTTGATTTTTTAAGAGAACAGTCGCCCCTTTCAAGGATTGTTTTGCCCAATGGGAGTAATATACAACCGTCAAAAAAAGATTTTGAAGAAATATATTCCGACTTTCTATCTAAAATTCTGTTTGAGGAGTAGAAAATGTCTGTAAAAGAACTTAAATATAATGATCTAAAATTGGAGTTTAATATTGATCCAAACAGTATTGAAGCCAAAGATGACAGCTTTATATCTCAAAGAAGAATAGAAACCGCTCTAACAAAACTTATAAAGATAAAATCACCGGATTATAATGTCTATATTTCGGGTAATTTAAGTAAGAACGACAAGAAAATAATAGAAAACCTTATAAAACGCTTTTCTAAAGATAATAGAATTGAGCTTTATGATTATTGTTACATAAACAATTTTAAGAACCCCAAGATGCCCAAGGTCATAAAATTAAAAAAAGGTACAGGCAAAATACTCTCTAAAGAGATGGATTCTTTGGTCAATTATCTTAAAAAAAGTGTTCCCGACATATTTGAAAGCAAGGAGTATGAAAACAGGATACAAGAGGTTATAAAATATTATGATGAAGAGCAAAAGAAGCTATACGATGATATACAAAAAAAAGCCAACAATTTGGATTTTGTGCTAAAGTTTTCACAAATGGGTATAACCCTATCCCCTATAGTTTCAGGTAGGGCTATAGATGAAAGGGAATTCTCCGGTTTATCGGATGAGTTGAAACAGAGTATAGAGGATAAAAGAAAGAAACTTGAAGATGATATAAGCTTGTTTTTAAGGCAAAGCAAAGAGCTTGAAAAAGAAAAGTATAAGAAGATTAAGAAAATTAACGACGAGATGGGACTGTTTATTGTGAGCCAGAAAATAGATGAAATAAGGGAAAAATTTAAAGGCAACAAAGATGTTGATGAATATTTGGAGAATGTGGAAGAGTATACCCTGAATAATATAGCTATATTCCTGCCCCAAAAAAGCCAAACTTTTCCCTTTATGCAGACACAAAACAAATATGTGGAGTATAGAGTGAATCTCTTTGTAGATAATGGTAATATGGAGGATATACCTGTAATATACGAAGAGAATCCTACATATTACAATGTCTTTGGAAAGTTGGAAAAACAGGCATATTTCGGTGCTTTTGTAACAGATTTTACACATATTATAGCAGGAAGTCTGCATAAAGCCAATGGGGGATATTTGATACTTGATGCTGTAAGTGTTCTTACAAACCCGGGTGTTTGGGATACGCTAAAAAAGTCTCTCCTTTCGCGTAAAAGCATCATAGAAGAATGGAGCGAAAAATATGGAATAATAGCATCTGAAACACTGAAGCCACAGCCAGTTGATCTTAATGTAAATATAGTACTCATAGGGCCTGAATATATCCTTGACATACTGTATTACTATGACGAAGATTTTCCAAAATTGTTTAAATTAAGAACGAATTTTGATCACGCTATACAAAAAAACGATACAAATATGACGCTCTTTGCATCAAAGCTTTTATCGTATTGCAATAAAAATAACATCAAAAAACCGGATAAAACAGGACTGTCAGGGTTATTAAAATACTCTTTAAGGCTCAGTGGGAACAGAGAGAAGATGTGGGCATATTATGACGATGTTGTTGATATTCTAAGGGAAGCTCAAATTGAAAGCAAAACCGAGAATATAAATTATGAGGATATAAAGTGCGCCATAGAAGAAAGATATTTTCTTAAGGATCTATGGAAAGACAAGATATATGAAATGATAGAAAATGGTCAGATTATTCTAGATTTAAAAGGTAAAAAGGTAGGCCAAATCAATGGATTATCCGTGATAGATCTCGGAGATTATTCATTTGGGAGACCTAATAAGATAACGGTTAAAACCTTCGCCGGTAAAGAGGGCGTTGTTAGTATAGAAAGAGAATCCAAACTATCTGGAAAAATATTTGATAAAGCATCGTTTATTATATCAGGATATATAGGGCATACCTATGGATTCAATAAACCGTTAAGTTTCTCTGCTACAATCTCATTTGAACAATCTTACTCGTATATAGAAGGAGACAGTGCATCTATCGCAGAGACATTGGCATTGTTATCTTCACTGTCTGGAATACCTATAAAACAAAATCTTGCAATCACCGGATCTATGAATCAAGATGGACTTGTCCAGCCTATAGGCGGGGTCAACGAAAAGATAGAGGGATTCTATGATATTTGTAAACAAAGTGGAAACCTAAAGGGAAGCGGAGTTGTTATACCCAAGCAGAACATAAGTAATCTTGTTTTAAAAGATGAAGTTCTTGAATCAATAAGAAAAAAAGAGTTTCATATATACTCCATAGAAAATATTGATGAAGCTATAGAAATATTCAGTGGCATAAGAGCCGGCAAGAGAACAAAAAACGGTTTTGAAAAGGATAGTTTTCATTATGTTGTGGATAAAAAATTGAAGAAGATAGATGAATTGTTTAAAAAAGAAGAAAGTGAAGAGAAATAGATGTTGCGTTTTTTAGATGCCGGCGAATCGCATGGAAAAACCTTGACTGCCATCATAGATGGTTTTCCAGCAGGGCTTAATGTGGATATAAACTTTATAAATAAAAATCTTATGCTAAGGCAATCCGGATATGGAAGAGGCGGAAGACAGAAAATAGAGCGTGACAGGGTTGAATTCTTAAGTGGAGTACGTTTTTTGGAAACAATAGGGTCTCCTATAACAATGAGTATAAAAAACAGGGATTTTGAAAATTGGAGCGCCATTATGGCTTATGACGCACAGTATGTAGAGGATAGAACGGTAACATCGCCAAGGCCGGGTCACGCAGACTTAACGGGTTATTTAAAGTATGACAGGGTTGATATAAGGGATGTGCTGGAACGTTCAAGTGCGAGAGAGACGGCAATAAGGGTTGCGGTAGGCTCGTTATGTGAATATGCCCTGCTTCAGTTTGGGGTTGAGATGATATCCTTTGTTAATTCAATAGGTACTGTTTGCCTGCACGATATAAATTATGATGATGAGAATCTAAAAAATGAGATAGAAAAATCTCCGGTTTTTTGTCCACACGAAAGAACAAGTGACCTAATGATTTCAGAAATAGAACGTGCAAAAAAAGACAGTAACAGCATAGGTGGCAGCGTTGAGGTCGTTGTAAGAAATGTTGTGCCTGGGCTGGGGAGTTATACACAATGGGATAAGAAGCTTGATGCAAAGATTTCTTATGCGTTAATGAGTATTCAAGCTGTAAAAGCAGTTGAGATAGGTGAAGGATTTGAAAATTCCAAAAAATTGGGGTCTTTTGTACATGATGAGATATTTTATGAAAACGGGTATAAAAGAAAAACAAACAGGGCAGGCGGCATAGAGGGCGGAATGTCAAATGGCGAAAATATAGTTGCAAGAGCGTATATGAAGCCAATACCGACACTTTTAAAAGGGCTTGAATCTGTTGATATAAAAACAAAAGACAGCAAAAAGTCCGATTTTGAAAGAAGTGATGTTTGTGCAGTACCGGCTTTGAGTATAGTAGCAAAATCTGTCGTAGCATTTGAACTGCTCAATGCGTACCTTGAAAAGTTCGGTGGAGATACGATGTATGAAATAAAAAGTAGGGTTGAGAATTACAAAAAATACCTAAAAACAAAATGAACATAATACTCGTTGGGTTTATGGGCAGCGGCAAGAGCTCTACGGCAAGATTTATATCCAAAAACTACAGATTCAGATTTGTAGATACTGACAAGATAATAGAGAAAAACATGCATATGACGATAAAAGAGATTTTTGACAAATACGGAGAAAATTTCTTTAGAAATTTGGAAAGAAAAGTAATAAAAACAGATCTGTCGTTTTGCAACGACTGCATTATAGCAACAGGTGGAGGCATGCCATGTTACCTTGATAATATGGATATGCTGAAGAAAATAGGGTGGGTGTTTCATCTAAATATAAACTTTAACGATATAGTAAGCAGGGTAAAGAACAGGGCCGCTAGGCCTTTATTAAACGATATAGAGAAAGCGAAATTATTGTACGAGAAAAGAGAAGTGTGCTACGAAAAAGCTCATTTTCATATAAACGCAAATAAATCGACGAAAGAGATAGCAAAAGAGATAATATCTAAAATTAGTTTATGAGACCATTGTCTATCTTTTATGATTTTTTTAAATGTAGTTTGATGTATTCTTCTATACCCTTTGCAATGCCTATTGCCAAATATCTTCTGAATATTGGTTTTCTTAAGTACAGAGCGTCTGTAGGATTATTTACAAATGCTGTTTCTATCAGTATTGAAGGACAGTGTGTGTCAACCAATACATAAAAAGGCGCCTGTTTTACACCTCTTCCCTTATAACCTATGTATATTATTTTGCCTTCTTTTAATACATATTTGTATACATCGGATGCGAGAATCTTCGATTTTTCTATTTTTGAGGATTGAATTAATGATAGAATGATTTTATTTATATCTCCAACTTTTTCTACAGACATGCCATTTTCCCTTGCTGCAAGCCTGATTGCTTTTTTATCGCTCGTTGTATTGAGAAAATATACTTCAAGACCCCTTGCGTGAAATTTGTTTTTTAGGGCATAGTTGGCGTGTATTGATATGAAAAGGTCGGCTTTTACATTATTTGCAAGTTGTGCTCTATCTGCAAGTGTAGGATATGTGTCATTTCTTCTTGTTAAAAACACCTTATAGTGTTTGCGCCTCAGATAGTAGGCGACTTTTTTGCCTATATCCAGCACAATATTTTTTTCTTTGTTGTATATTCCTATTGCTCCCGGGTCTTTGCCACCGTGGCCTGGATCTATCACTATTACGGGTATCTTTTTTGTTAATTTGCGGTATATGGGTTTTGTTTTTTTTATACTCTTTTCAATTCTTACAATCAGGTATCTGCCATTTTTTGATAGAAGCAGTCTGTACCTGTATTTATGGCTTGAATCCATTTTGATATATATTCTTGTTTCTTTTCTTATTTGCCTGATTAGTATTTTTTCTATGGGCAGTTTTGGCTTTGGTCTTTGCTTGAAGCGCAATATTTTTTTATTTATCGCTATGTACCAGTACTCGTTGCTCAACATTATAAATCTGTAATTTTTTATTTTATTAAATGTAAAGATTACATTATCAACCGACGGGGAGATGTGTATAATGTTAAATGATTCCAATATCGGGGTTTTGGCGTATGTGTTTAGTGTAAAAAAAATAATCCATATTAAGGAAATCATTGCTTTTATCATAAAAAACATTATATTTATAAGTGGTTTAATTGCAAGGAAGGTTTTTATGAGAATTTTGGGAATAGATTACGGAGAGAAAAAAATAGGTGTTGCATTGAGTGATTTTACAAACACAATAGCAACTCCGTTGTGTGTGATAGACGCAGAGAGCGTGGACTCTATAGAAGAAATAAAAAGGATATCCAAAGAGCATGATATAGGAAAAATCGTCGTTGGAATACCTATAAATATGAACGGTACAATAGGAAAACGGGCTATTGATACGAGAGGGTTTATAGAACTTCTATCCAATGCGACCAACATTGAAATAGTGGAATGGGACGAAAGACTCTCTACAAAATTTTCCGATAGAATTCTTAACAAAGCAAAAGTAAAAGGCAGAAAAAACAAAAAGACCGTTATAGATAAAATAGCCGCAACATTCATACTGCAGGGATACCTTGATTCTTTGGTGGGATGAGTTTTTATAAAAAGATTATAGTGTTCAATGCCATAGCCCTGATTTTGTTTATAGTCCTCGGCGGTTGGATGATTTTCAAGTTCAACAAATTTGTACATACCAAAGCATCGGACAATCAAGAAAAGGTCTATATGGAAATCAATAAAGGAGAGAGTGTATACAGCATAATCAAAAAACTACAGAAGGAAAAAATTGTATCAAGGGCTGATTGGTTTTACTATTATGTGAGGCTTTCCGGGGCATCAAAAAAGATTAAAGCCGGCGTACATCTTTTCTTTAGAGATTATACGCCCAAGAATGTATTGAAAGAATTGGAAAGCAGCAGTGTATATTCTACAAAGGTGACAATTGCTGAGGGCTGGACTATCAATAGAATTGCCAAAGCTTTGACGGATAGGGGTTTTAATGGTGATAAATTTTTAAGCCTTGCACGCAGCGCTTCTTTGGCAAAAGAACTGACCGGTTTGAATATAGATACACTGGAGGGTTTTTTATACCCCGATACCTATTACTTCAAAATAAACGAGAAGCCAGAGGAGATAATTCATGTAATGTTTGACAGATTCAAAAGTGTGTTTTATGAAGTAACAAAGAGATATAATTTTACAGACGATGATTATAAAAAGATAATAATAGCATCCATTGTAGAAAAAGAAACTTCTCAAAATAATGACAGGCCGCTTGTAGCCTCCGTTATATACAACAGATTAAAAAGGGGTATGCCGCTTCAGATGGATTCGACTGTTATCTATGGCATAAGGAATTTTAGCGGTAATTTGGTAAAAGACGATTTGAGAAACAAAAATAATATTTTTAACACGTATATCTACAGAGGTTTGCCAAAAACTCCAATATGTTCCCCCTCAAAGGAATCTATATTTGCGGCATATCATCCGAAAAACAGCGATTATATATATTTTGTTTCAAAGGACGGTAGAAATACTATATTTAGTAAAACACTCAAGGAGCATAACAGGTGGGTAAGGAAGTATCAAATCCATTAGGTTTCTATATCAAGACCTACGGATGCCAGATGAATGAGAGGGATTCGGAAAAGGTTTACTGCATATTTGAAGAAGCTGGGTTTTCGCCCGTTGATGATGTAAAAGAAGCTGATGTTGTTATTATCAATTCATGCGCTGTAAGAGAAAAAGCAGAGAATAAAATTTATTCTGAAATAGGCCGCATCAAATCCGTAAACAAGAAAGCTAAAATTATTTCTATGGGTTGTGTTGCTCAATTCAACTATGAAAAGCTTAAGAGGGTATCGGATTTTGTTGTAGGTACCTCTAATATAGACAAATTCTATAAAATAGCAAAGAATTTGAATGAAAAAGGTATTTTTGTAGATAGCAATATGGACGACGCAGACTATATATTCCCGCACAGAAAGAATGTAAGCGCATTTGTTGATATTATGTACGGATGTAACCACTTTTGTACATATTGTATAGTACCTTATACAAGGGGAAGAGAGATTTCGAGAACAAAGAAATCGATTATAGATGAGATAAAAGGTTTGGTTGATAATGGGACAAGAGAGGTTGTGCTGCTTGGACAAAATGTGAATTCATACGGTAGGGGGCTGGGGTATAATTTTGTGGATTTGCTTTATGATGTAAATAAAATTGAGGGGCTAAAAAGGATTAGATTTACTACTTCGCATCCTATGGATTTTTCTTGCAAATTAATAGAAGCTATGAGGGATCTGGATAAGGTTTGTGAACATATACATCTGCCGCTGCAATCCGGGTCCAATAGAATACTTAAATTGATGAAGAGGGGATACACAAAAGAGGAATATTTAGAAAAGATTTATGCTTTTAAGGATTTTGTTAAGAATGGGTCTATTACTACGGATATTATTGTAGGTTTTCCGACTGAAACAGAGGAAGATTTTCAGGAAACAATGAAGGTTATAGAGGATGTAAGGTATGATACCTCGTTTTCGTTTAAATACTCCAAGAGGCCTTTAACCAGGGCAAAAGATATAGAACCCCAGGTTGAGGAAAGTGTAAAACTTGACCGCTTAAACAGACTGCAAGAGTTGCAAGCTAAAATTACACAGGAGAAAAACAGAGGCGCCGTAGGAAAGGTGTTTGAGGTACTAACGGAGGGTGTTGCAAAGAGTGGTAATATGCTTTCCGGGAGAAATAGACAAAATACGGTTGTCAATTTTGATTTTAGGGATAATATAGGGGCAGGTGATATTGTAAATGTAAAGATTACCAAAGCACTAAAGCACTCTTTGGTAGGTGAAGTGATATGTTAGAGTTGGCAATTAAAGATGTTGAGATGAATGAAGATGGTGGTTGTTTTATTTATTGTGAGGATGAAAACAAAGATGGATATAGGTTTCCTGCAAATTATGATAAAGCCCGCATTATAACACTACTGCTTATTGACGCGTATGTTGCCCAGGGCAGCATGTATGAACTTATAATTAATCTGCTTAATGAAATAGGTTTTTTTGTAGATTCTTTTATTGTGGATGATGCCAGCGATAATCGTGCTGTTGTTAATATAAAGGATAACAACAGTAATGTAAAATCTTTTTGTATTCAAATACCGGATGCACTTATACTGTCACTGATGCTAAATTCCCCTATTTATATAAATAAAAAAGCCGATATTCTTTTAATAGATGAGATAGATAGGTTTTTCTGGTATAGATTTTTGAAAGAACTGGATCTATGCTTATAAGAAAAGAATTGGAGCGTATAGAAGTTTTAACTTTATCTAAATATGCCTTTTTGTCATCTTTTGCCACAAGGCAAAAGACACGTGATGTTGATGATATTAGAACCTCGTTTATGCGTGATAGAGATAGGATTATACACTGTAAATCATTTAGAAGATTAAAGCATAAGACTCAGGTATTTTTTTCGCCCACAGGTGACCATTACAGAACAAGAATGACACATACCCTCGAGGTTTCACAGATAGCAAGAACCATAGCAAAGGCTTTGAGGTTGAATGAAACGTTAACAGAAGCCATAGCTTTGGGACATGATCTTGGGCACACACCCTTCGGACATGCGGGAGAGGCTGCACTGAATAAAAAATCAAAGAAGGGGTTTAAACATTGGGAACAGAGTTTGAGGGTTGTGGATGTAATAGAAAAGGACGGAAGGGGTTTAAATTTAACGGATCAAGTCAGAGACGGTATTTTAAAACACTCAAAGGGCAGGGGCGAAATAATACCCAAAGACAGATCACGTATTGCGTTTACGCTTGAAGGTCAGATTGTGCGTATAGCGGATATTATAGCATATGTCAATCACGACATAGACGATGCGATTAGAGCTGGAATAATCAAAGAGGATGATATACCAAATAATATTTCAAGTGTGCTGGGCTACAGCCATTCGATGAGAATTGCAACATTGGTAAAGGATGTAATAAAAAGCACTCTGGATAGAGACTATGAGTTTATATCGATGGATAGCAATATACTACAAGCCTTAAACGATTTAAGAGAATTTCTTTTTAAAAATGTTTACTATTCAAATAGGGTGAGGAGCGAGGTAGATAAAGCATGGAAGGTTATAGGTGATCTCTTTGATTATTTTTGCGAACATCCAGATAAGCTGCAGAAGAGGTTTTCAGATGATATAGAAACCGCTGTTGTTGATTATATCTCAGGTATGACAGATAGATTTGCCCTAAATTTATATAAAAAGATATTTTTACCCAATCCGTGGGAGGTTATATAGTGTTGGCGAGTAAAATTGTAGAGAGTTTTTCTGACAAGTTTGACGATGTTGATGTGTATATTGAGGAGACAAAAAGTAAAGAATTCGAATTGAAAAATTCTAAGGATTTCTCAAAGGGAGTGAGCATAGACAGAGGCTGTGGCATAAGGGCCATAAAAAACAATAAAATGGTTTTTGGCTACACCAGCTTGCCGGATGAATACTGTGTTGATGGTATAGTAAGCGACATTTTATCCTCTATTGAATTTTCCAAGGATGTGGATGCTCAGATTATTAGCCGCAATTTTGAACATCTTTCAAAGGGTGAGAGGAAAGATATTGATTTGGAGGAAGATGAAGCAAAAGATAAGCTTTATTTTATGGATAAAATTGCAAAGGAATTTGATAAACGTGTTGTTGATGTAAAGAGTGCAGGCATATCTGTTTTCTGCAAAAAAATTGAGATAGCAAACAACCATGGTATGTGCTCAAGCGATTCTGCAACACAAGCTTTTGCATCTGTAAGTGTTTTGGCGGAAGATAGCATAGCCGATATGGGTTGGTATAGTATGGATTCTAATGATTTGCAAGGTTTAGATTTTGAGCATATAGCAAGAAGCGCAGCCTCTGATGCTGTTGATAAACTTAATCCTATAAGTATTTCAACAAATAAGTACAGCGTTATATTTGAAAACAGGGTGTTTGTACAGGTACTATCGCACTTCTTTCCTGTTTTCGATGCCTATTCCGTTATAAATCATACTACAGCATTGGAAAATAGATTGGATAGCCGCATTTTTAGCGATAAGATAACAATTAAGGATGTAAAAAGTTACGATAAAAGGCCGAACAATATGATTATTGATGAAGAAGGGACAAAAAGAGAGGATACTGTGATTGTAGAAAATGGTGTTCTAAAAAGCTTTTTGCATAATGTATACACATCGAATAAATTGAATATGAAAAATACGGCAAATGCAAAGAGGGGCTCGTGGATGAATTTGCCGAAGGTAGGTCCCTTTAATTTTTATGTAGAGCCAAACGGCAATTTAAGCAAAAAACAGATGTTGAATAAAATTGACGGTGTATATGTAACAGAGATAATGGGGCTGCATATGGCAAACAACATCAGCGGTGATTTTTCGTTGGGCATCAGCGGCTTCTTTGTACACGGAGGAAAATTTGTTTCATACTTCAAGTCGGCCACTCTTGCGGATAATTTTTTTGATTTAATGAACAGGGTCATAGATGTTTCTAACAATATGTATTTTTTCTCATCATTCGGTTCTCCCGATGTTGCCGTGGCAGATTGTGTAGTAGGCGGTGAAGGCAAATGAAAAAAATAGTAATCCTGGATTTTGGCTCGCAATATACACAATTGATAGCGAGAAGAATAAGAGAACTTGGCGTTTATGCTGAGATTATACCATACAACAAAGCTGTGGATAAAAAGGATGTTGCCGGTATTGTTTTGTCTGGTTCACCTTCGAGTATATACGATGAAAATGCTCCCTTGCCAAATAAAAACATATTTAATATGGACGTTCCTATTCTTGGTATCTGTTATGGTATGCAGATTGTAGCCAAATTTTTTAACGGAGATATTGAAGCTGCGAATAAGAAGGAGTATGGCTATGCAAAAATAACAGTAGACACAGAAGATGTGTTATTTACAGAGGACGTTGATGGGAGCGACGTGTGGATGAGCCATGGAGATAGGCTTAACAGATTGCCAGATAATTTTGAAGTTGTTGCGCATACAAATAATTCTCCTTTTGCCGCTATAAGAAATAGACAGAGAAAGATATGGGCTATCCAATTTCACCCGGAGGTTGTGCATACAAAAAAGGGTAAAGAAATTTTAAAGAACTTTATTTCTATATGTAATGTTGATGACGGCTGGAATATGGGTGATTTTAAAGATAGGGCTATTGAATCGATCAGAAAAACAGTAAAAGACAAAAAGGTGCTGTGTGCCATATCCGGCGGTATTGATTCAAGCGTTGTTGCAGTTTTACTGCATAGGGCAATTAAAGAAAATCTTATTGGCGTTTTTGTAAACAACGGACTTTTAAGAGCCGGCGAAGTTGAATATGTTTTGGATTCTTTTAAACGTTTGGGTATAGATGTTAACTATATAGATGCTTCGGCCATGTTTTTGGAGCGTCTTGAAAATGTTGTTAATCCAGAAGAAAAAAGAAAGATTATAGGTCATACATTTATAGATGTGTTTGCGGATTTTGCAAAGAAATTTAGTGATGTTGAATTTTTAGCTCAAGGTACGCTGTATCCAGATGTTATAGAAAGCGTTTCCGTAAACGGTCCTTCTGCGACCATAAAAAGTCACCACAACGTGGGAGGTTTGCCCAAAGATTTGAAGTTTCGTTTAATAGAGCCGTTAAGGGAATTATTCAAAGATGAAGTGAGAGATCTGGGAAAACAGCTCGGTCTTGATGATTCGTTTATAAACAGACATCCTTTTCCTGGCCCAGGTTTGGCTATAAGGATAATCGGTAATATAACAAAGAATAAGCTTGCTGTTTTACGCAAAGCCGATACAATTGTACAAAAAGAAATCAAAAAAGCGAAGCTTTATGATAAGGTATGGCAGGCATTCGCCGTTTTGTTGCCAGTCAACAGTGTTGGAGTCATGGGAGATAAGAGAACGTACAGCAATGTTGTAGCTATTAGAGTTGTGGAAAGCATTGATGGCATGACGGCGGATTGGTACAAAATGCCCTATGATGTTTTAAATAGTATTTCCAACAGAATAATAAACGAGATAGACGGTGTAAACAGGGTGGTTTATGATATATCTTCAAAACCACCAGCTACAATAGAGTGGGAGTAATGAAAAAGATAAGAGAGTGGACAACTAACACTATCTCTGCTATAGCTGAGTTTTTTGATAACAGAGCAATAATTCTCTCAATTTTTTTTATTGTTGTAGGTATTTTAATTTTACCGAGATCTTTAGAAACGTTCTATAATCTCAAGGTTGGGGATGTTGCGCCAAAAACAATCAGAGCTACTGTTTCTATGCTTGTTGAGGATAAAGATGCAACAAAAAATAAGATAGAGGAGGCAATCAGTAAAGTTGCTCCTGTCTTTGATTATGATTCATCGGCAATAGACAATATTGTGCTATCCATCAATGAAGCCGAGAAGTTTATTAGCCTTGGCAATAATAAGTCATCAGAGGATATCTTTTTTAAAACACTGAAAATTAAGCCGAATAAATCTTTGTACAACAGAATATTGAAGTGCAAGCCGCATGATATATCCTATTATTCGAAAGTGGCACTTTATAGTATAAAGGGATATTACATTATAAATTCTACCGAACAACTATATAAATTCTCTAATCCCACAATTGTTGTTAGGGATATAAAAAATCCCAGCAATGAAAAAAGTCTTAATAAAAACAGTGTCATAGATATTTCAAGGGCCAAGATTATAGCATACAATAAGCTTAAATATGCCGTTGGAGACCCTGTATTAAGAAATACCATATGGGATCTCATATCCAATCTAATTTTACCCAACCTTACATTTAACAGTTTGGAAACAAAAAATAGAAAAGAAGAAAAGGCAAAAGAAATTAATCATGTATTTTTTAAAATATCGAAGGGAGAGATAATAGTTAGAAGTGGTGATATTATTACAACTACGGATTATTTAAAGCTCAATGCTTTGCAGTCGATTAAACAAAAAGAGAATGTATATGCTAAATTCGCCGCAAAACTGTTTATATTTATCCTCATCTCTCTGATGCTCTACAGATCATATAGAATAGTAAAATTTAAAAAGAGCAAAATATTAAAGGAGAACACCTTAATTTTGGTGTTGGAATCATTGGTAGTGCTGCAAATGTTGATATTTAAATTTTTCTCGTACATATCGAACCTAATAGCTTACTCGTCTCCTGACTTTCCAAAAATAGCAATAATATTTGGTATGCCGTTTGCATTTGCTTCCATTATGTGTGTTATTCTGGTAGATTTTGAATCATCTTTTTTGATTTCCATTTTAATGGCCATTTCAGCATGGTTGGTGGTTGATTCGGCTATGAATTCATACCTTATTCTATATATTTTTGTAGGCAGCATGGTAGGTATAATTCCGCTTTTGAAGGAAAAAAGCAGAGCCGATGTTGTAAAATCCGGTCTCTATGTATCGGCCGGGAATATTGTTATGATTGCCGTTTTTTATATGTTTAACGGTAGTGAATTGAACAGGGCAATAATTTTTAATATCGCATTCGGTATACTGGGTGGTATTTTAACAGCTATAATAGCAAGCGGGCTGTTGCCTATTTTTGAGTATATATTCAATATAACCACGGATATTAAGTTGCTCGAGTTGGGTAATCTTAATAATCAACTTTTGAAAGAGCTTGCAATAAAGGCACCTGGTACCTATCATCATAGTATAGTGGTTTCCTCTTTGGCTGAAGCTGCAGCGTCACAGATAGGGGCGAATTCACTGATTGCTAAGGTTGGATCCTACTATCATGATATAGGCAAGCTTAAAAATCCTATATATTTTGTTGAAAATCAAACAGAAGGTATCAATCCGCATGACAAACTGAAACCTTCCATTAGTGCCTTGATAATCAAAAATCATGTGAAATATGGGTTGGAAATAGCAAAAAAGAACAGATTGGGCATTTATATAATGAGCATAATTGCACAACATCACGGTACAAGTCTAATAAAGTATTTTTTTAATAAGGCAAAGGAAAACGGGCAAAATCCAAACGAAGAAGAATTTAGATACCCCGGTCCAAAGCCCCAAACGAAAGAAGCAGGAATAGTTATGATTGCCGATGAGGTTGAGGCTGCTTCAAAGACTTTATCAAATCCTACCGTGTCGCATCTCACCGATTTTGTAAGGGAAATAACAAACAAGATATTTCTTGACGGCCAACTTGATGAGTGTGAACTGACATTGAAAGATTTGAATATTATAGTGGATAGTTTTGTCAATGTTTTGGTTGGAATTTTTCATCACAGAATAGAATATCCAGAGGGAGAAAAGGTTGAATACAACGATAATTAAGGATGTTGACAGGGATTATCTGAGAGATGGCAGGATATTAGAATTTATTGCTTTTTTATTTAAAAGGTTTGATATAAACTGTGAGCTTGAGTTGAATATTCTTTTTTCGGATGATGAGAGGATTGCAATATTGAATAAGCAGTTTAGAGACAAGGATAAATCTACGGATATATTGAGTTTTTATGGGTATGACGGTGACATACTCGGTGATATTATTATTTCTGTTGAAACGATGGAAAGAGAAGCCAAAGAAAATAATAAGGATACGTTTTTTTATACACTGTTTTTATTATCTCACGGTTTTTTGCACCTGCTTGGTTATACGCATGAAACGATAGAGAAGTATAATAAAATGATAGAGATGCAGAATAAACTTATAAAGGAGTGGGAAGATGAAGTTAAGTAAATTGATTCCAATGGTATTGATAGGTTCGACTGGTTTATTTTTTGTTGAAAAGAAGAAACTGCCGGAAGTAATCAAAGAGGATATAGATACAATATTTGAAAGAGACCCAGCTGCAAGAAGTGTGCCGGAGGTTATTTTTTGCTATCCAGGCTTACATGCCATCTGGTTTTACAGGGTATCTCATTTTTTATGGGAGAAGAACTTTAAATTTGCCGGTAGATTTTTGTCTCATATATCAAGATTTTTAACAGGTATAGAGATACATCCGGGTGCTAAAATAGGAAAAGGATTTTTTATAGACCACGGTATGGGTGTTGTAATAGGAGAGACAGCTGAGATAGGAAACAATGTTTCAATATACCAAGGTGTGACATTGGGCGGTACAAGCTTGAAGAAAATAAAGAGGCATCCTACGGTCGAAGACAATGTTGTTGTGGGCTCCGGCGCAAAGGTTTTGGGTGCGTTTACGATAGGCAGAAACTCAAAGATCGGTTCGGGTAGTGTTGTTGTGCGCGAGGTACCTGAAAACTCAACGGTTGTGGGTGTGCCTGCCAAGGTTGTAAAAAAAGAGGGTGTTAAAAAAGGAACAATTGATTTAGAGCATACAAAGATACCAGATATAGAAGGAAAAGTTGTTAGATATCTGCTGCATAGAATTGAAGAAATGGAAAGAGAGATAACAGCTTTGAGGGAAGGTAAGGGTTATATCATAGATTCAGAGAGAAAAAAAGAGGCTGAGGAACTTAAAAAAATAGAGAAATATATAAAAAGCTATACAATTGAAGGAATAGAAGAATAACCAATATGAAACCACTGCATAGTGTATAGCTTCTTATCAAGCTCTTGAAACAAATAGACCTAAGCACCTAAAACCCAGAACCCAATACCCAAAACTACGACACTTACACTCACACATACACATACCTTGAGTTGAAAGAGTTTGATAAGAAGCAGTATATTATATTGTTATTGAGCTATTGTGCAATGGTATCAATATCGAACTTATTTATTTTCTTATCAACTCAAATTGTGATATATTGTTTGGTGACAGATGAAAGACACGAAATATTTTAAATTTATTTTAAAGCTGATTATCAGTATTGCAATCATTGTAGCCTTGTTTTACAAGATAGACCTTAATCAATTTAAAAGCATGATATTAAAGATAGGCATACTCAAATTTCTCTCATTAAGCCTACTCTATATACTATCACAAATTATAAGTAGTATAAGATGGAGTCTTGTTATCAAAAGCTTAAAAGAAAAAATGTCGGTTTTGGAACTTTTGAGGGTATATTTTATGGGCATGTATGCAAATATGTTTTTACCAAGTATTATAGGTGGTGACGCTGTAAAAGCCTACGTAATTTCCAAAAGAATAGGTTTGAGAAAATCCGTAAGCTCGATATTCTTAGAACGCTATAACGGCCTTCTATCACTGCTTCTAATATCGCTTTTTTCAGTATTGGTATTCAATAAATTCTTTAATATTTACATAATCGCAGGTGTTGTACTAATCAATATTCTTTCTATCTTATCCGTATATATGATGAGATTGAAACTATTTCAAAAATATACAAAATTAAAAAACTTCTACAACGATATAGTACTGTTTCACAAAAGTAATTTTTTTATGCCGGTTTCTATACTATCTCTCTTCGTCCAGGCAACGGTTATAACAATATACATACTCGCTGGCTTTATGCTCGGTCTAAAAATAAGCATAATTTACTATCTCGCCTTTATTCCGATAATCAACCTCATCAGTTTCCTGCCTATTTCATTCAACGGCATAGGCATACGCGAGTTTTCCTTCGTCTATTTCTTCGCATTTGCAGGCTTAAACAAGATTCAGGCGCTATCCTTAAGTGTTTCGGTATTTTTTGTAGTTATTTTTTGCAGTATCATAGGAGGAGTTATCTATTTTGTATCAAGAGACAGAACTATTGAAAAAGCTAAAGAATTTTATAGAAAAAAACAGCCTGATTAACCATAAAAACATAGGTGTTGCAGTTTCCGGGGGACCAGATTCGGTGTTTATGCTATACCTGTTAAACAAAATAAAACAACAAATAGGTATAAGCATAACAGTTCTACATTTTAACCATAAAATCAGGAAAGAATCCGACGAAGATGAGATGTTTACAAAAAAACTTTCTGAAAATATGCACCTGGATTTTATAAGTGCAAACGGCAATGTACCTCAGTTTGCAAAAAATCACAAGCTCTCTCTTGAGGATGCCGCAAGAAGAAAGAGATATGAATTTTTTAAACAGTGTAAAATTGAATTAAATCTGCACAGTATAGCATTGGCACACACAAAAAATGACCTTGTCGAAACTTTTCTAATAAATATGCTCAGAGGTTCATCCATAAATGGGTTGTCATCAATGAAACCCAAAAGAGACTTTTATATAAGGCCAATACTTTTTATGGAAAAAGAAGAGATAGTTGATTTTTTGAATGTCAAAAACATACCGTTTAAAATAGACAAAACAAACAAAGACACATATTTTTTAAGAAACAGAGTAAGATTGAAGCTCATAAAAACATTAAAGGAATACAACCCTAACATAATCGATACAATATACAGGGAATCGGAAATATTAAGAGGAGAATGTGAATATCTCGACGACACAGCATGTAAAAATATTGTACAATCGGTAAAATTTTATAAAAATATAGCCGTAGCAGATCTGTCAAAAATGGAAAATAGTATGGCAATAAGAAGAAGAGTTATATCCAAGGTGTGCAAAAAACTACTAAAAAGCAGCTACTCTTTGAGTTTTAACAATATAGAGAGAATCGCAACACTAAAGAATAACAGCAAAACGGTTGTTTTGAGAAAAATCATAAGAGCATACATAAAAGATAATAATCTAATATTGGAACGACTATGACCTTGCGTACAGTCATAAAAAATATTATAAAACGATTAAAGCTCAAATTCATAGCAACGGCTGATTTGGATGCACTTATCATAGCAAAAACTGCAATAGGCAGAGATGATATTTTTATAATGACACATCCGGAATACAAGCCAACACAGGAAGAGTTAAAAACAATGGAAAAATTCACCCAAATGAGGGAAAAACTCTACCCTATAAGCTATATAAAGAATTCCAAAGAATTTTATGGAATAGAATTCTATGTCGATGAAAACGTTCTAATACCACGCCCTGAGACAGAGATGCTCGTAGATGAAGTCTTGAATCTATCAAAACAGTTTAGAAAACCCAAAATAGTTGATGTCGGAACGGGAAGCGGAGCTATAGCCGTAACACTATCTAAGAAAACAGGGTTAAGCATTACAGCAAGCGATATATCATACAAAGCACTAAGCATAGCAAAAAAAAATGCTGAAAACATTGGCGCCAGTGTTGAATTTATTCAAGCCGATACGCTTTCATTCCTGCGAGAAAAAGTTGATATAATTGTTTCAAACCCACCCTACATAGATAAAAACGAATACGATTTTCTGCAAAAGGATGTCAAATATGAGCCAAAAGACGCACTAATATGTGAAGGCGGCACTGAGGTATTGAAAAAATTGATTGAACAGTCAAGAAAATTGTCAACATACCTTGTCTTGGAAATAGGATACAATCAAGAAAATTTCATAAGGAGTTTTAAACACTGTATAAAAATAAAGAAAGACCCATCAAACCTGCCGCGCGTGGCTATCTTTAGATTTTAGACTGTATCCACAACCCTTCTTATTCTCTCTATACTTAATGCCTTCCCGGTTTGAGTATCAACACCAATCACACATCCGTTGATCTGTATATTTTTTTTGCATACCTTAAGTCTCTGCGGCATATATGTCAAAAACCGATCAAGCGCCTGTTGCCTTTCGAATCCTAAAACACCATCATGACAACCCGTCATCCCAACATCCGTAATATAAGCACTCCCATTTTCAAGAATAGCCTCATCGGCTGTTTGTACATGCGTATGTGTACCTATAATGGCACTCACCCTACCATCCAAAAACCAACCCATAGCCTCTTTTTCACTTGTGGCTTCCGCATGGAAATCAACAATCTTAACCTCCACATCTTTCATTCGAGCGGAATTTAATAGATCATCAACCACATAAAAAGGGTTGTCAACAGGAACCATAAATATCCTGCCTATTGCATTTATAACAGCTATCTCTATGCCATTAAATCTAAATACCCTAAATCCAACTCCAGGTGATTTGGGAGAAAAATTAACAGGTCTTATCAGCTTGTCCATTTGATCTATATCTTCGAGCAACTCAGATTTATCCCAGGTGTGATTACCTAAGGTTAAAGCATCGGCATAAGGTTCCAGTTCGCAATAAACCTTTTTGTTGATACCAAACCCACCTGCCGCATTTTCAGCGTTAATAATGGTGAAATCTATATCAAATTCCCTTTTAATCTCATCGATTTTAGATCTTACGGCTCTTCTGCCATAACGTCCTACGACATCTCCGATAAAAAGAATATTAAATTTAGTTTGCATACTCTATGACCCTATTCTCCCTAATAACCACAACCTTAACCTGTCCTGTATATGATACCTTTGAAGATATCTCTTTTGCCACGTCTCTTGCAAGCATCAAACTTTGGTCATCATCCACTATATTATGCTCAACTATAATCCTTAACTCTCTACCAGCTTGAATTGCATAGGCTTCTTTCACGCCATCTTTTGCTTTTGCTATATCCTCCAACTCTTCCAATCTTTTTATATAGTTTTCCAACTTTTCACGTCTTGCCCCCGGCCTTGCAGCACTCAGCGTATCCGCAATAGACACAAGTATACTTTCTATGCACATAGGTTCAACTTCGCCATGATGAGACATTATAGCATTTATAACACATTTGCTCTCACCATATTTTTTAGCTAAATCCGCACCTATTTTAGTATGTGAACCTTCCACATCCTGATCCACAGCTTTGCCTATATCGTGCAACAAGCCAGACCTCTTTGCAAGCTTAACATCCAAGCCGAGTTCACCTGCCATAATTCCGGATAGGTAAGCAACTTCAACCGAGTGAGAGAGCACATTTTGAGTATAACTTGTTCTATACTTCAACAAACCAAGATATTTTATTATTTCCGGATGAACATTGCCTATATCAAGGTCAAATACTATCTGCTTAGCCTCTTCTGCTGCCTCCTGATACAACTCCTCTTTTACCTTTTCAACCGTCTCCTCTATTCTTGCAGGATGTATTCTTCCATCTTTTACCAATTTTTCAAGAGCTATCTTTGCTATCTCTCTTCTCAAAGGACTAAAGCTTGAAATAACAACTACTTCTGGAGTGTCATCTATAATCAGGTCTGTACCGGTTTCTTTTTCAAAAGATCTTATATTGCGCCCCTCCCTGCCTATTATTCTTCCTTTCATTTCATCATTAGGCAGGGTAACAGTAGAAACAGTTTTCTCAGCAACATAGTTGCTGGACATCCTTTCCATTGCAATAGAGAGCACATTTTGAGAGAGTTTCTTTGATTCTTCCTTTAATTCTTCCTCTATACGCTTTATCTTTGCCGCAGCCTCTCTTTTTGCCTCATCCTCTATAATTTTGACAAGCTCGTTCTTTGCTTCCTCCTCTGACATATGGCTTATCTGCTCTAATTTTGTCTTTTCATCTTCCAAAATTATATCTATCTCTGCCATCTTCTTTTCAAGCTCTTTTTCTACCTTAGCTATATCTTCTTGCTTCTGACTTATACTCTCAAGTTTCTCGTCTATATGAAACTGTTTTTTATCCAGGCTCGATTCTTTAGATTGAAGCCTTTTCTCCCATGCCTGGAGTTCTTTTTTTGACTCTTTTTCTATCTGCTCTGCATCGCTCTTAGCCTTAATCATATATTCTTTTGCCTCTATTTCAGCCCTTTTAAGAATATTCTCCCTTTCCTTTTTAGCCTCCTCTATAATGCTATCAGCCTTCTGAAGAGCATACTCCTTATGTTTTATTACAAGTTGATTGTAAAGAAACACACCTACTAATGCACCGAGTAAAATCGACAAAATAATCAATAAAATAATTACAGAAACGCTCATGTTTTATCTCCTTAATTTACAAACAATATTTCTTTTCTCGCTTACAATAAAATCAACGGTTACATCATGTTTTTCACTCTCAATTCTATTCACAATACAGCAATCAAATGTAACGCCTATCTTTACACCCTTAAACTTTTTCAAAAATTTATCATAAAAGCCTTTTCCATACCCAATTCTATTTCCGCTCTTATCAAAAGCAATTCCCGGAACTATAATGGCATCTATATTTTTCGTTTTTATTTTTTCATACACACTAAAGGGTTCTCTTATATTTTTATATCCCTTTATAAATCCGTTTTTAGGCATACACGCAAACATTGTATCGCCCTTTATTTTTGGAAAATATAATTTTTTAATATCCAGTACCAAATTGGGATTTATTTCGTTATTACACGGAATATAAGAGGCAATAGTTTTATATCTTTTTAAAAAATTGTATATTTTGAATGATACAAGCAAACTTTTTGATAAAATATATTTTCTATTTAAAGCATTACGCTCACTTTTAAATCTATTCCTTAAATACCTTTTATCCACGCTGCCCTCTTTTATTGTGGCGAATATACAAAAGTAGCCTAATCCGTCAATCTATATTAAAACCCCAGCACACCGTGTGCAGTATTTTTCCTAGAACCTAACAATATAGGTGGGAGCTTCAGAAGGAAACGGCCGCCCATCCTCTTACTAATAGAGGCCCATCCGCCTGAATCCTTCAATTCAGCCCCCCATTGTCAGGTGTTGGCTCTAAGGAAAAAAGTACATCACGCGTGCACCAGGGCAATAATTTGTATAAAACCTAAGGTCCTGGTATGTAAAGATGTCCATACGGTCTGGAACTCTTAGGAAGCACCTTTACAAACCTTTCTTCCATAACTACATTATAGTCAAATTTAAAAAGATTGCAAAATTCTTTTACATTCTCTTTTATATTTTTATAATCTTTTTCAAGTGGCTCTACTATTTTAGCTTCATTCCAAAGCATATTTTCATCAATCTCACCCCTGATAAATATAGCGCCTCCGTGCATACCTGTTGCTAAGTAATGGCCTGTTAAAGGTCTATTATCACCTTTGGTAAGCCCAAGTAGAATCAGAGTTCCTCCTGCCATGTACTCTCCCATAAATGCACCTGCACAGCCACCCACAACAACCGTAGGGTTCATCTCCTTGTAAGCTTTCATGTGAATACATGCCCTATAACCCACATCCTTTTCCACAAAAATAGAACCGCCTCTCATACTATATGCAAGAACATCACCGGCATTCCCGTAAATGACTATCTTGCCTCCATTCATGGTATTACCAACACCATCCTGGGCATCATCATAAACAATTATTTTTGGCCCATTCATAAAAGCTCCAAGATCGTTACCCGGCACACCATGCACTGCTATGGTAACATCGGATTTAGATATGCCGCATCCTATATAATATTGTCCACATACATTATTCAACACTATTTCATGTTCACGATTGTTGACCGCATCTCTTATCTCTTGATTAAGTTCTCTATAATAAACATCTTTTGCATCTATTTCATACATCTAAAGCTCCTTTTGCCCTACATATAAACCTTTTTATAGGCTTCATCATCTAAACATGCTATAACCGGCTCGCCTGCTTTTGGCATCCAGATATCTTCCAAATCCTTCGTTATGTATCTTATGGCAGATTCTTCACTCGCCATAAAAACTGTCTTGCCCTTCTTGGCAGCAACAAGAGGTCTTAATTTAATTCTATCGTTTAATCCAAACATACCGCCTCTATAACCCACTATTATTGAAAAAGGACCATTAAGCATCGCTCCCCCGTATGTCATTCTTAATGCGGTATAAATTTTCCTATCATTCTCTTTCATTCTATCAATCTCTTGCCACAGCGGAGGCGAAAATATCTTTGCTATCTTATCAAAAGATAGATTGGATTTTCTCGCAAGAAGATCCAGCAGATAAACTATCACCTCGGTATCCGTTTTTTGTGTACATTTGTATTTATACATCTCAAGGTATCTCTTATTTGCGCCATAAGATGAAATCTCGCCATTGTGAACCACAGACCAATCAAGCAATGAAAAGGGATGCGCTCCCCCCCACCAGCCAGGCGTATTTGTAGGAAAACGGTTGTGCGCCGTCCAGCAAAAGGCTTTATATTCATCAACTCTAAAAAAGTTTGCTATTTCATCGGGATAACCCACTCCCTTGAATACACCCATATTTTTGCCGCTTGATATTACAAAAGCTCCATCCATTTTTTCATTTATATGCATAACAAGCTTGACTATAAACTCATCTTCTTCATCTGTTCTAAACTCCTCACTCTCGGCCTTTGTGCTCTGCTCTCTCGGTTTAACGAAATATAAAAAGAATATCGGCCTCTTCTTTTTCATAGGTCTTGTGGGCATACCTCCATGCTGTTCTATGTGTAGCTTTCTATCCAAATATTCCTCTGTAATCTTCCTTGCATGTTCATCGTCGTACATAATATGTAAAGCATAAAATTCCTTAAAATCCGGATAGATGCCATAGGCTGCAAATCCTGCTCCAAGCCCATTTCCTCTATCCTTCATCAGTGTAATTGAGTCTACTATATCAATACCGGATATCAAAGAACCATCGGTATTTATAAAACCTGCTATGCCGCATCCGGATATATCTTTAGAAAGTTCCATAGTTTCTCCCATTTACTTTATTTTTCTGTCTAATCTTAAAACTCTAAAAGCTTTATCAAAGTACTTCCAACCAAAATCACTATTTAAGAAGGTATCCTTTATCCAGGATACATCAAATCTATTCTGTATCATCCAGTTAAACATACCCGCTTTCTCTATATTTCCTACGAGTATCATACCGACAAGCTTATTGTCATCTATAAGAAATTTCCTATATTCTCCATCTCTCTCTATTTTTAACACTTCAAGTTTGTCAGAGTCTATAATTCCCATGGATATAAATTCAACACCACCTATAGCCATTGAATTCATAGGGAATCCACCCTTATACTTCACATTTGCCCCTGTCATATTCAAGCCTGCCACCCTTCCTTGTCTTGCAGCCAAAGGCAAAACCGGAACAGGTCTTTTAGCAGAAATAGTTATATCATAAGCCTCAGCTACATCACCCGCTGCATATATGGTATCTACATTCGTCTGCATATAATCATTGACCACTATTCCCCTATTTATCTCAATATCAGTATCAGCTACAAAATCAAGGTTAGGCCTAACACCCACAGCAACAACGACAGTATCCGCGCTAATTGTCTTACCACTTGATAGCACAACCTCCGTTGGCCTTCTGGTGCCCCTTATTTCAACTACCGAATCCTCCAAAATAAGTTTAACACCCATCTTCTTTAGCTCTTTGTGTATATAATTAGCAGCTGTATCGTCTAATACAGGAAACAAGACACGCCTCATAAGTTCAACAACAGTAACTTTAATGCCTTTTTTAGCAAGTTTTTCAGCTGCTTTAGAGCCTATCAATCCTCCTCCGACAACAACACAGTGCTTTATGTTGGGAATATCGTTTTTTAGTTTATCGGCAGCTTTTATACTTGTCAGCGTATGAACACCCTCCTTTAAATCGGCGCCTTTCATTGGAGGAATAAAAGGTTTTCCGCCGCAGGCAATTAATAATTTATCGTATTTTATCTTTTCGCCCTTCTCCATCATGATACATTTATTTTTAGGGAAAACCTTCTCAACTCTTTTACTCAGTGTGGTTTTTACCTTCATTTTATCATAGAAATTTTTTGCTCTATAGTAAAATCTTTCTTCCGATCTGCTGACCTCACCTATAACAAGATCGGGAAGAAGAGGATGAGAATATGACCTATAACTCTCATCAGAAATTACCTCGATATCTGATACTTTATCTCTTTCTCTTATTGCCTCTATAGCATTTACACCTGCTACTGAGTTGCCTACTATTACAATTTTCATTCAATTTCCCCTTTTTTACACTTCTTCAAAAGTCAAAGCATTATTAGGACAAGCTTCTACGCAAGCTGGAACCTCTCTATCGGGACATAAATCACATTTAGTTGACAGTCCCCACACTTCCCTTCTTTTATCACGCTTTATAACGCCATAAGGACAAGACATAATACACATCCAGCATCCCACACATTTGTTCTCATCTACAACAACATATCCCCTCTCGTCCCTGTGCATAGCTCCTGTTTGACAAGCTTCAATACACGGCGCATCATCGCAATGCCTGCACATAATAGAAAAAGATAAAGGATAGTTAAATTCAGCTGTGCATCTTGCTATAGGTCTCTCTTCTTTCTTAAAAGCCTTTATTATATCTTTAGACTTAGAATGCTCAACAATGCATGCCACCTCGCATAGATGGCAATAAATACAATGATCTTCATTTATTTTTACAATTTTCATTTAAAAACTCCTTATTCTCCCGCCGGTAAAATTCCAAGAATCTCCATCTCTTTTTCTGTCAAATCCACGCCTCTTAAATTCAATCTATTACCCCTTAAAGATTCAATGGAATTTATTCCCATAGCACCCATTGTTTCTTTAATCTCTAAAGACCAAACCTGTAAGAGATTAATCAATCTTTCACTTGCAATATCGGGATTAACCCTCTTTGACAAATGGGGATCTTGTGTGGCAATACCCCATGCACACTTACCTGTATGGCACTGTTGACACATCGTGCAGCCTATGGCAAGTAGTGCTGCTGTTCCTATATATACAGCATCTGCACCCAACGCTATGGCTTTAACCACATCCATTGAGTTACGAATACCTCCACCTGCAACTATTGAAACATCCTGTCTTATGCCTTCCTCTCTAAGTCTTTGGTCAACTACAGCTAAGGCCAGTTCTATAGGAATACCAACGTTGTCTCGTACAACTTGAGGTGAAGCACCCGTGCCACCCTTAAAACCGTCAATGGACAGTATATCAGCGCCTGCTCTTACAACACCGCTTGCAATGGCAGCAACATTATGCACAGCGGCTATTTTTACTATTATTGGTTTTGTGTATTCAGTAGCTTCTTTTAGGGCATATATCAATTGCCTTAAATCCTCTATGGAATAAACATCATGATGCGGAGCCGGAGACAGTGCATCTGTACCCTCAGGCATCATTCTTGTTTCAGATATTGTATCTGTCACCTTCTCTCCAGGTAAATGGCCTCCGATACCGGGTTTTGCGCCCTGCCCTATCTTAATTTCTATAGCACTACCAATATCAAGATACGGCTTATGCACACCAAATCTCCCGCTTGCAACCTGCACAATAATATTGCCTTTAAATTTGTAGTGATCTTTATTGAGACCGCCTTCACCGGAGTTATAAAATGTTCCCATCTCCTGTGCCGCCCTTCCCAACGCCTCAATAACGTTATAACTAAGCGCTCCGTAACTCATCGCAGAAAACATTATTGGCGTTTTCAGTTCCAACTGGGGAGACAATGTAGTTTTTAGCTCTCCATTTTCATCGAAAGACAGAGAATGCTCTTTTTTCCCAAGAAATGTCCTTAATTCCATAGGCTCACGTAAAGGGTCTATGGAAGGATTTGTAACCTGCGATGCATTAAGAAGCATATGGTCCCAATAAATCTTATAAGGTCTGTCATTACCCATTGAAACTATCGGTGTTCCACCAAAGATTGCCCTTTTCTTTAGACCTTCAACATGCGCCTCCCAACTGTAGTGAGGTCTATATGGATAATCTCTCTTTTTGACTGTTATAGCTTCTACAGGACAAATAGCTGCACATCTATTACATCCAACGCAATTTGCATCCCAGTTCCAAACTTTATCTTCTTCTTCATCGTAGAATGTAGCATCAAAAGAACATTGTTCCACACAAGCCTTGCACCTTATACATCTATCATCATCTCTTATCACAGTAAATGTCGGAGGCATATAGGTCTTTAAATTTTTCATCCACTTCACTTGCTTCTCCTTAATCTAAAAATATAACAGGGTTTTCATAATACAAAAAAGTTATTTCATTGTCAATATTGCAGATTTTATATTTTTTATTGTGAGACCACTACAGAAGTGTATAGTTTCTTATCAAACTCTTTCAACTCAAAGTGTAAGTATAAGTGTATGTGTATGTGTGAGTGTAAGTGTAAGTGTAAGTGTCGTAGGTATTGGGTTCTGGGT
>CAZFWO010000001.1:32849-80558 GCA_964522785.1 uncultured Desulfurellales bacterium | reverse complement strand
ATAAGGAAAAATCTCAACTGTTTGAGCCCGTCCCTATTCATATCTTTTAAAGTAATCTCATGAAGAGAATAGGGACGGGTGAGTTTTGAGCCCAGCACCTATTTTTGTGAATAAAGCTTTCAAGAAAGTAAAAGTCTTTTGCGAAAATAGGTGCTGGGTTGATAAGAAATTGTAAGAACATCATTTTATGCTATGCAGTGGCCTCATTATTGTAAAAAATTAAACAGACTTTGATATAAGTTTTTTGTATATTACAAACTGTTTTGCTATCCTTCCGCTTCTGCCACCCCTTGCTATTGCATAACTTTCTGCTTCTTTTTCCCAATTTTCATCTGTTTTTAGGTTATACCTATTTGCATAATATTTAACTATGTTTAAGAACTGCTGTTTTGATAGCGGATAGAATCCCAAAATAAGCCCAAATCTTCCAAATAGGGACATCTGCTCATTAACTTCATCATGAAAATACAGATCATCGGTTGTAAGAGCCTCGTCTTTTATCAGATGCCTCTTGTTGGATGTTGCAACAAACATAACATTCTGTGGTGTTTTTTCTATTCCGCCTTCTAAAATGGACTTAAATTTTCTATATCTTACATCCTTGTGGTCGAAAGAGATATCATCAAAAAAAAGTATAAAGCTGTAGTTATTGTTTCTTCTTATCTCTTTATAAAGGTGATATATATTTTCTATATTTTCCTGGCGTAGCTCAACAACACGCAAGCCTGCATCTTTGTAGAGATTAAGCAACATTTTCACCAAAGAAGACTTACCACAACCACGTTCTCCCCACAAAAGCATATTTAAACATGCTTTATTTGATATAAATGCCTCTACGTTATTTTTTGCAAGATGTTTTTGGTTGTCTATCTCAAGCAACTCGCTTTCTTCAATCAAATCAGGATTCTCTATATTTTCTAGACCCTCAGCAGTCCATCTAAACGAATAAATATAATTTATGTCTATCATACTATCACGAACTCTACCTTCTTTGCACCATGAACGCCACTGACAAGCTGTTTTTCAATATCAGCTGTTTTACTTTCCTGAGAAACAAATATCATATAGTTGGAACTTTTAGATGCATACGCCTCTTTGTACGCCTCATGCATAGTGTTAAAGATTTTGTTTTTATCTACAATTATCATGAGTTTTTCAGTATCTATAATGCATGATAGCTTTTCTTCATCCGATACATCAAGTAGAACATTCGCCTCTTTTGCATTTGCGGATAGGGCTTTTACGATAGATATGCCACCGCTTGAGAAGTAATCTTCGTAGTTATATCCAAGATTTTTCAGTTCATCCTTTATATCTCTCAGCTTTTTTACCTCTATGCCATTTAAATGGGCTGTTTCATTAAATTTTTTCAGTGCTTCGTTCATTTTAGTATCGTCTTTCTTATAAATTTTTCATCTTGAAAATCATACCTAATAGGAACACCTGTGGGTATTTCAAAGTTCGGTATGTCATCATCGGATATATTCTCTATATATTTTACAATAGCCCTTAAACTATTTCCATGAGCACTAATCAATATATTTTTATTTTCTGAAAGTTTTTTTAGTATTGTAGATTTGAAAAATGGTATTGTTCTTTCGTAATTATTTTTTAGAGATTCGCCACCAGGAGGCTGTATTGCATAACTTCTTCTCCAAATATGAACCTGTTCTTCTCCATACTCTTCTGCCATCCGTTTTTTGTTTTTCCCCTGCAGTTTACCGTAGTACCTTTCGTTTAGCTCTTCCACTTCATAAACTGGAACAATTTCAAAGTTATTGTTCATGTTAGACCATAGTTTCATTTTTCCACGGTCATGTTGTATAACAGGCATTTTTTCACACTCTATTTTACTTATTGCCAACATTGCAGTTTGTATCGAGCGTATAAGAACGGATGTGTAGATTTCATTAAAACATAGATCTTTCATCTTTTCTCCTGCACACAACGCCTCTTCAATCCCTTCGCTGCTCAATGGAATATCAACCCAACCTGTAAATAGATTTTTTTTATTCCATATTGATTGACCATGCCTCAAAAGAACAAGGTAAGACATAAGGCTAACTCCTTAATATAAAATTGCTTATATAATAGCAAAAAATCATATATACTTCAAGGTGTGTGCAAGACAATCTTTTGTTGACTTTTTCCGTTATATAAATACACTTTAAAGAAATTTTAGGGGGTGCTGAAATGATGCCAAGCTGGCAAGAACTCTTACCTATTTTAATTATATTAATCATTATTTTTGGTGCAAGAAAGCTGCCGGAAATAGGATCTGGGTTAGGAAAAGGCATTAAGGAATTTAAAAAGTCCGTCAAGGATATAGATAAAGAAGATAAAGGGAAAAAACAAGACGACACAACGAAGCCCATTGAAGCAGAGGTTACAAAAGAGAAGACAGAGGATAAATAACATATGAAAGAGAGAATAGCCAAATTAGTTGATAATTTTCTTGCATTAAAGGGAATAAACAAGAAAATCGTATATGCTGTAGAATATCCCAAAAAGGAGGAATTTGGCGATTATTCAACAAACATAGCTATGGTTTTATCCAAAGAATTAAGAAAAAATCCTATTGAAATTGCAAAAGAGTTTGTTGACTTTGCACAGAATAGTCACGTATTTAATAAAATTGATATAGTAAAGCCGGGTTTTATAAATTTCTATATGGAGCCCTCTTTTATATTCAACGAATTAAAGAATATCGACTACAATATGGATTATTTCAAACCGAAAATTGATAAAAAGAAGGTGCAGGTTGAATTTGTAAGTGCAAACCCTACCGGGCCTTTGCATATAGGGCACGGTAGGGGCGCAGCTATAGGTGACAGTATTGCAAGAATTCTAAAATTTTGCGGGTATCAAGTGGAAAAGGAATACTACATCAACGATGCAGGCTTGCAGATGAGAATGCTTGGCTTATCAACCTTTATACGCTACAAACAGATATTGGGAATTAATGAAGACATACAACAAGGTGGATATCATGGAGAATACCTTATAGACATAGCAAAACAGATAATGCATGAATACGGCGATGTTTTGATAAATAAAGATGAGAACGAAGCTATAGGCATATGCCAAAAAATAGCCGGAGATATAATACTGAATAAAATTGTTGAAACGTTAAATAATTTTAGGGTTTCATTCGATATCTTTTTTAATGAAAAAAAACTCTATGACTCCAATGAGGTTTCCAATACAATAGAATTTTTAAGAAACAAGGGTTATATATATGAAAAAGACGGTGCGATATGGTTTGCAACTACAAAATTCGGAGACGATAAGGATAGGGTTTTGAAAAAAAGCAACGGTTCCTATACATACTTTGCAAGCGATATAGCCTATCATAAAGATAAATTTCTTAATAGAAAGTTTGATATGGTTGTTGATATATGGGGAGCAGATCATCATGGATATGTTAAAAGGATGCAATCTGCGACAGAGGCACTCGGCTTAGACAAAAATAGACTCAATGTAATATTAGTTCAAATAGTCAATCTTTTAAGAGGCACGCAAAGAATATCCATGTCAACAAGAAAAGCCGAATTTGTAGAGTTAGACAGTGTAATAGACGAGGTTGGTGTTGATGCGGCAAGATTTATGTTTTTATCACGCAGCGTCAATTCCCACCTCGATTTTGATTTGGAGTTAGCAAAAAAACAGACAAACGAAAATCCCGTATTTTATGTTCAGTATGCTTATGCAAGAATCAAAAACATCTTCAAACAATTAGATAAAGAAAATGATTTAAAAGATATCGATATAAATACATTGGATTTAAAGGAGGAGATTGATATCGCCAAATCAATTATAAAGTTCAAAGATTCTATTAGTAAAGCTCAAGAAGAACTTGAGCCGTACTTTATAACAAAGGGGCTCCTTGATATAGCCGAGAATCTTCATAGATTTTATAACCATATCAGAGTTATAGGCTCTGACAAACAAAACGAAAGGCTGTTTTTGTTAAGCAAAGTAGCAGATGTTATTAAACTGGGATTTGATTTAATAGGCGTAGAAGCCAAAGAGAGAATGTAGGAGGTCTGTATGGATAATAAACCCAATAAAAACACAATTAAAGAAATGTTAGAGGGACACAAAAAGGGAACTAATCTTGTAGCTATCATAATTGGTATAGTTGTAGTATTAATCTTGGGCGTAGCTGCTGTCTATATGCTATCCACGCTAAAACACACACCGAAAAATTATGCAAAAGAAGATTTTAGCAAATATATGGAAAATAAGAATTACAATACTTCACAAGAAACAAACAGACAGCAAGAAAATAACCAGATTAATCAGCCTGCTACTAAAAATGTAGATAATGCACAAGGAGAAAATCAAATTCAAACATACGAACTACCTAAAGCAGAAGACAATACAACAGTAAACAGCAGCAAAACAACTGAAATCTCAGAACCTCAAATAATAAATCCATATGCCCCAAAGAATGCTGAAAAACACAAAGGTATTAAAAAAATCTCGCAACATAGACATACAGAGTACGAAAAGCATGCTGCCATCAAGAAACATAAAGCTGTTGTTCATAAACACAAATACATAAAGAGAAGATATGTACTTCAAGTAACATCCAATCTAAATAAAAGGTTTGCCTCGGCAACAGTTTCAAAATTAAAGAGTTGCGGGCATAATGCCTACAGCAGGATTAAGATTGTTAATAATAAAATCTTCACACGTGTAATGGTCGGACCTATTAACGGATATTCCGCTGCAAAAGAAGAAGCGCTGTTGATTAAAAAACAGCTACATTTAAAATATATGCCTATAATAAAAAGGTATGCTAAAGTACCCTGATATTAATCCAAACATTATCAGTATAGGAAATATCCATTTAAGATGGTATGGACTTGCCTATGCATTGGGTTTTATACTGGGATATTTGTATATAAAAAACAGATTTCAGAAATTTAACAAGAAGGAATTGATTGATGATGCTTTAATATATGCAATTTTTGGCGTTATACTTGGTGGAAGGGTAGGTTACATATTAATATATAACCTACCTTATTATATGCAACACCCTGTATATATGCTGTACATATGGAAAGGCGGGATGAGCTTCCACGGCGGATTAATAGGCGCAATAATAGCAGGAATACTGCTTTCCAAAAAATATAAAATCAACTTTTATAGACTCGCAGATGAGGTGGTGGTTATTGTACCGTTAGGGCTTTTTTTTGGCCGTATAGCAAATTTCATTAATGATGAACTGTGGGGCAGGGTGACAAATGTTCCCTGGGCAATAGCTTTTCCAAATGGAGGATATCTTCCGCGCCATCCTTCGCAGTTGTATGAAGCGCTGTTTGAGGGCTTGATACTATTTCTTATTATGATAAAATTAAGGAATAAATTTATCGAGAAAGAAGGGGTTATGTTCTATTGCTTCCTACTTCTTTATGGCATATTTCGATTTTTTATAGAATTTACACGTCAGCCGGATGTACAGATAGGTTTTATATATCATTTAACTATGGGTCAATGGCTATGCTTGCTAATGATATTAGTAGCCATAATAGAATTAGGGCTCAGGCTAAAAAATACAAATTGCAAAAAAATTGGGAGATAAAATGGATTTGTTAGAAAACAAAAAAAGATTTATTGAAGAAAAGAAGAAAGATTTGAATCCGAATCTTTTAAAAAGAGGATTGAATTCACTCTATATTGAGACAAGAAGTGTCACAGAAAAAATAGACAAAGGAATTAAAAATATACTTCAAATTAGAGATGTAGAGAAACTCTACAATATAAAGGATGAGGCAATAGTTGTTCTTGATATACAGAGTAGTCCCTATGATGCTATATTGGACACGGTTTCCATTGTAAAAAGAGTCAATAAACAATTGTGCGTTATAGCAAAAGACATAGTACTGGAGGATTATCAGTTATACCTATTCAATATATTCAACTTTGACGGCGTTATATTTCATCCAGGATATGTCGATAAAAGATTTATAAAAGAGATAGAATTTTTAGCTGCCGTTATGGGCATAGAACTTATCCCGATTATAAAAAACAGAAGTGATATATCTGAAATCAACAAATGGAATGAGATTAATGTGGTATCTCCGTTAAACGAAGACGTTATAAAGTCTGAAGAGTTTCCAAAAAATGTAAAAATTATTAAGGATATCGATTCAGATATAGATGAAAAATACGCAAATGCTGTTATTATAGAGGAAAATTTAAGTGAATAATATTATCAAAGAAGCAAAAAAGCTTCATTTTATAGGTATCGGCGGAATAGGTATGAGTTCGCTTGCACAATATATGGTGTCAAAAAACTATAAAGTCACAGGTTCAGATATTAACGAAAATGCATCAATCGGCAAGCTTAGAGAACTTGGCATAAAAATAAGTATAGGACATTCTATAGAAAATATAGGGGAAAATATTGATGCTGTTATTGTATCATCCGCTATAAAGGACGATAATATCGAGGTTGTATATGCAAAAAAAATGAATATTCCCATAATAAAAAGATATCAACTGCTGGCGTATGTGGTTAATTCTAAAAAATCCATTGCCATAGCTGGTTCACACGGAAAAACAACAACAACGTCTCTATGTGCTTCTCTCTTACAGGAAGCACATAGAGATCCGACCGCTCTCATAGGTGGAAAACTCAGAAACATTAACAACAATATCATAATAGGTAAAAGTGACTATTTTATTATAGAAGCTGATGAAAGCGATGGTGGTTTTTTATTACTTGATCCCTACATAGGTGTTGTTACCAATGTGGATAACGACCACTTAAGGTTTTATGGTAATTTTGAGAATGAAAAATTGGCTTTTATGGATTTTATAAACAACTCACATATTAAAATTTTAAATATCGATGACCCCATAATTAAGCATTCAAAAAACAATTATCAGAATGTTGTTACATACAGTACACAAAATAAAAAAGCAGACGTGTATGCTTATAATATAGAAACGAAAAACAACAAAAGCTACTTTGATGTTAAAACCAACAAAAAGATACTGGACAAAATGGAACTTGGAATTATAGGTTTGCACAACGTATCCAACGCTTTATCAGTTATTGCAATATCAGAAATTCTTGGAATCGAAGAAGATATTCTAAGAAAAACCTTTGCAGAATTTAAGGGTGTGGATAGAAGGTTTACATTTGTTGGAAATTACAAAAATTTTAGGGTATACGATGATTATGCCCACCACCCGACAGAAATTAAAGCTACCATATCAACAGCAAGATTGCTATCAAATAATGTATATGCCATTTTTCAACCCCACAGATTCTCACGCATATCATATTTGATGGATGATTTTGCAAAAAGTTTTAAAAAAGTAAAAAAGGTCTTTGTTTTAGACATATATTCAGCATCTGAAAAACCTATAGAGGGTATAGATTCTGAAATCTTATCAGATAAAATAAACGAGATAAGTTCAAATGCCCTGTACATTAGAAACGTAAATTCATTGAGAAAATTTCTCAACCAAATAGAAGGGGAGGGCATTATCGTCGGTCTTGGAGCAGGAAGTATAAACAACATACTAAGAGAACTTGTAAATGATAACCCAAAAAGCTGATTTGAGAAAATTAACCACTATACACCTGTACGGATTAATAGATATCAATATTATAGAAGATATTAACGATCTCTACAAACTAAAAGATTTTTACATAATAGGCGGCGGGAGCAATCTGCTGATAAAAAACAGGCAAACAAACATTTGCCAACTTTCAAATAATTTTGCCTTTGTTGGGATAAAGGGTAATACACTGGTTTGTGGGGGAGCTTTAAGAATCTCCAAGCTTATGCATTTTTTAATCAGCAATAAGGTATCATCTCTGGAATTTTTATCAGGTATGCCCGCCACGATAGGCGGTGCGGTTATGATGAACGCCGGGGCATTTGGACATTCTATATATGACAAAATATTATATATAAAAATATTCTGTAAAGACTATGGAGTTGTAGTTTTAAAAAAGAATCAACTTAATTTTGATTATAGAACAAGTAATCTAAACGGATGCGTGGTGATAGAAGCTGGCTTTGAGTATTCTATTGAAAATAGAGAAAATATAAAAAATACAATCAAAAACAATATTCAAAAGAGATTAAAGAGCGCTCATATCAGAAATACTTTCGGCAGTGTTTTTAAAAATCCGAAAAACGGTTATGCCGGAAAATTATTGGAGCTTTCTGAATTGAAAGGAATGAGAAAAAATAGTGCTTTTATCTCGCATAAACATGCAAACTATATTATAGGAAGCAACGAGACAAATATTGATGATATACTGTTTTTGATAGATATTGCAAAAAATAGGGTATTAAAAAATTATGGCATAGAGCTTGAAGAAGAGGTGCAAATCATATGAAAATAGTGGTTGTTTGTGGGGGTAACTCAAGGGAAAAGGATGTATCTTTAAAAAGTGGTGAAGCTGTATTTAATGCTTTAAAAATGAGTTTTAATAACGTTGAATGCATAGTGTGCTACAAAAAGCAGGATTGTATAAGGTCCATAATAAACAGTAAAGCCGATAAAGTTTTTATAGCTCTTCATGGTGGATGGGGAGAAAACGGGGAATTGCAAGCTGCTTTGGATATGTATGATATAAGCTATACCGGGTCCGGCTTTGAAGCAAGCTGTAGTGCTATGAATAAATTTGTCTCAAAATCCATAATGAAAAATTCAGGACTACCAACAGCCAAAGCTGTTTTGGTGAAGAGTGAAGGCGATATAGGAAAAATAGATTTTTATCCTGTTTGTTTAAAACCCAATAGAGAGGGTTCATCAATAGGTGTGGAGTTTGCTTATAATAAAAATGAAACTCTGCAGAAAATTTCTCACCTGCTCAATGGATTTAAAGAGATAATAGCCGAAGAAAAGATAGACGGCAAGGAGCTAACGGTTAGTATTTTAAATAAAACAATCCTTCCTATAATAGAAATAAGACCAAAAAAGGGTTTTTATGATTATAAAAATAAATACACCAAAGGCTCTACGGAGTATGTAGTTCCTGCAAGATTGGACAAAAACGTTGAGCAATTATGTAAAAAGACGGCATATGAAGCCTACAGATCTTTAGGCTGTTCTTCAATTGCAAGGGTAGATATTTTGTTAAAGAATAATGTGCCCTATGTGCTTGAAATCAACACAGTACCGGGCATGACAGAAACGAGCCTTGTGCCGAAAGCGGCGAAATCTTATGGTATTAACTTTAAGGAATTGGTTAAATTTATAGTAGAGGGAAATGATAGATTATAAAGATTCAAATCAGAAGAAAGTAGATAAAGGTAAAAACTGGATAAAAATTATAGGTTTTTTTCTTATTGCTGTTGTATTTTCAAGTACTGTTTTTGCTTCCATCTATTTTTATACAAAATATACCGACAAATATAGTATTTTAAAATATGTTGTTATAGGCGGAAACAAGATTCTAAGCTCCAAACAGATAAGAAATATTACATTAACAAACAACGCTATAGCCATGGATAGATATAAAGAAAAAGATATATATTCCAAACTTATGCTAAATCCATGGATTAAAGAAGCCCGCGTGGCAAAAATATATCCTGATACCATATACATAAAAATTAAGGAACGAAAGCCATGCGGCATTCTGCTGTTTAAAAACAATGTATTTCTTGTAGACAGTGATGGAAACATAATAGATAGATATCAAAAAACACTGAATATAAAACCGGATTTGCTCCCTCACATTGTCTTAAAAAATTCTATGTATATGAAAGAAAATTTTTTAATAAAATCCATCTTAAAAATATATGAAAAATTAGACAAATTTGATAAAATAAATTATATTGAGGTTATATCGGATAGTTATCAGCTTGTGCATTTTTCAAATTCGCTTAATGTTGTTGTTAATAGTTTACATTGTCCAGATGTAGCTTTTGGTCATCTAAAAAAAGAGTGGCTTAACCTTGTAAATAAAAAAGACAGGCTTGAGAGTGTTAGTATTTGTTTTTCAAATAAATTTGTATTAAGGTGGAAAAAGGAGAAAAAAAGTGGCGGAAGTAAATAGTGATGGTGTAGTTGTTGGCTTGGACATAGGCACTACTAAGGTATGTGCTATTATGGGTTCAAAAACGCCCGAGGGTAAAATTAAAATTATAGGTATAGGTCAATCACCTTCAAAAGGATTGAGAAAAGGCGTTGTGATAAATATAGACGAGGCGGTGCTTTCAATTAAAAGAGCAGTAGCCTATGCAGAAAGAATGAGCGGAACAAAAATAAACAGTGTCTATACCGGTATTGCAGGTGGACATATACGCTCACACAATTCAAACGGTGTTGTAGCAATAAAAAATCTCGAGGTATCAGAGTCAGACATAAGACGTGTAATAGATGCCGCCAAAGCAGTAGCAATACCGCCGGATAGAGAGATTATTCACATAATACCGCAAGAGTTTATTGTCGATGACCAATCTGGCATTAAGGACCCACGCGGTATGAGCGGCACAAGACTTGAAGTTAAAGTACACATAGTAACAGGATCAGTAACAAATGTTCAAAATATAGTTAAATGTTGTCAAAAAGCAGGACTTAGTGTAGAAAATATAGTTTTACAGCCCATAGCATCCAGCCAAGCAGCTATTTTACCCGAAGAAAAGGATCTTGGAGTAGGCTTGATTGATATAGGTGGTGGTACAACAGATGTTGCCGTATTTGTTTCTAATGCTATAAAACACACTTCCGTCATATCTATAGGAGGAGATCACATAACCAACGATCTTGCAATAGGCTTAAGGACACCCTTTAAAGAGGCTGAAGAAATAAAAAAGAAGTATGGATGCGCTCTTACAGATATTGTTGAAGATGATGAAATAGTAGAAATACCAGGTATGGGTGATAGAAAACCCAGAAATATACAAAAAAAGATGTTAAGCGAAATTGTAGAACCAAGAATGGAAGAAATATTCTCCATAGTGAAAGACAGTTTGGATAAAGTCAATATACTGCCTATGTTGGCATCAGGAGTGGTATTGACAGGTGGTTCGGCTTTAATGGAAGGGGCTGTAGAACTTGCCGAGTCTGTCTTTAATCTTCCTGTTAGAGTGGGTAGACCCATTGGCGTTACGGGATTAAAGGATGCCGTCGATAATCCTATGTATGCTACAGGCGTCGGTTTGGTTATATATGGTTTTAACAATTCAAAAGAGGACAATCTCAATATTTCACGCAATAGTACGTTTAAGGACGACAGCATGTTTTCTTTGATCTTATCAAAAATGAAAAGCTGGATTAAGGACATGTTTTAATGGAGGTTAAATAGATGAAGGAAGACAGCAACAATAATTCCGGAGCTATAATAAAGGTTATTGGAATTGGTGGAGGAGGAAGCAATGCTATCAATAATATGATAGGTCATGGTATAAAAAATGTAGAGTTTATTACCGTAAATACTGATCTACAGGCTTTAAATTCATCCCTTGCTCAAACTAAAGTACAGTTGGGCAAAAAACTTACAAGAGGCCTTGGCGCAGGAAGCGATCCTGAGAAAGGCAGGAAAGCTGCTGAAGAAAATATGGATGAGATAGAGAACATTCTGAAGGGCGCAGATATGGTTTTTGTGGCTGCCGGTATGGGGGGAGGCACAGGAACAGGCGCGTCTCCTGTTATTGCCAAAGTGGCAAAAGAACTTGGTGCATTAACCATAGGCGTTGTAACAAAACCATTTGACGTAGAAGGTAAGATAAAGAAAAAAATAGCGCTTGAAGGAATTGAAGAACTGAAAAAAAATGTAGACAGCATTATCATTATACCAAATCAGAAATTGCTTGATGTATATAGAAACTTAACGCTTTTAGATGCCTTTAAAAAAGTAGACGATGTGCTAAGGCAAGCGGTGCAAAGTATAGTTGACCTTATACATAAGCCATCAGACAGCGCCCAGATTGTCGTAAACATAGATTTTGCTGATGTGCAGACAATAATGGGAGAAAAAGGTGTTGCCTTGATGGGCATAGGAGAGGCAAGCGCAGGAAGTGGAGAAAATAGGGTTAAAAGAGCAACCGAAATAGCAATATCGAATCCTTTATTAGAAAATGCGAATATAAAAGGTGCAAAGGGCATAATAATGAACATAACAGCAAGCAAAAATTTTGGATTGGAGGAGCTTGACGAAGCCACATCTACAGTAGAAAAAAATATGAACGACAGGGCTATCTTTAAATACGGTTTTGTTTTAGATGAAACCTTAGGCGATAAAGTCAGGATAACAATCATAGCTACCGGGTTCGGAAATAATATAAGGGAAAACCTATCAAAAAAGAATTATGTATCAACAAACAATTTAAAGATTGACCAAAAAACGATATCGCAAATAAAAAAGGAATCCGATATGCCGATAGATGGAGAATACGACATACCAGCCTTTATAAGAAGAAAAAAAGTGGAAGACTCTTAAATATAAACAATGGAAATCTATAGAATATTTATCGCCGTCACATCTTTTATTGTAGGAAGTGTGCCTTTCGGATATATATTGGCAAAATCAAAGGGTATCGATATAAGAAAATATGGTAGTGGAAATATAGGTGCAACAAATGTTTATAGAACCATAGGCAAAAAATATGGCATAACAACGCTATTGTTGGATTTGCTAAAGGGTTTTATGTGTGTCTCGGCAGTCAAATTGATTGCAGACAATGATTTAATATCTTTGTATATATCTGCTATATCTGTTTCATTGGGTCACGATTTTAGTATATTTCTAAAATTCAGGGGCGGTAAAGGTGTTGCAACTACATATGGATCAACTTTGGCTTTATCGTTTAGTGCTTCAGCTATAGGTATGGCTATATGGTTGATTATTCTTTCTACTACGAAATATTCATCGGTAGCGGCAATACTGTCCTTTGGTATATCTACAACGGCATGCTTTTTGCTTTGTAACGGAAATGCAAAGTATGTTTTTCTATTTTTATTTGTGTTAATGATATTTAAGCATAAAGAAAATATAAAGCGCTTCTACTTTAGGGAGGAAAGGAAATTAAAAATATAAAAAGTTTGAGTTTTTTCTCAGATTTATGTATAAAGAAATGGAGTTAATTTATGGCACTTAAAAAAATTGAGGTAGAACTTTTGGCAGATAAAATTGCTACTAATCTCATAAATTCCGGACATATAAAAATCAACAGAGATATTGCCACAATAAGATCGGTAGTTAGAGATATTTTGCTTGACGACATCCAAAAAGAAAGGGATGTGGATATAAAAACAAAAGAACTACTCGGAGAATTCTCAAAAGAGATAGAAGGCGAAAAGCTTGACAGTTCAAAATTATTTATGATGGCTAAAAGAAAAGTGGCAAAGAAAGAAGGTTTTTTACTATGAGATATGGCAAAAACAGAATAAGATATTTGGCAAAAAAAATATTAGATAGATGTAAAGAAGAAAATATCTTTAATGTAATATCTCAGGATAACTTGGTTGTAAATAACATAATAGATACAATGGAGAGTTACTTTTCATCAGAAGATGAGGTCTACGATATTGTTATGGATAGTCTTCAAAAGAGGACAAAAAAACTCATTCCGGGCAGCGTAGAGTGGGAAATAGCCTTCAATAAAACATACGAAGAGGAAATGAGTAAGAGATTGCTAAAATGAACGGTTATCTATTATTGGAAAATGGTGAATTGTTCAGGGGGAATATATTTGGCCACGAAGGCACATCTATAGGTGAAGTTGTATTTAATACAAGCATGAGCGGATATCAAGAGATACTTACCGATCCTTCGTATAAAGGTCAGATAGTCACAATGACCTATCCTGAAATAGGTAATTACGGGATTAATAGATATGACGAAGAGAGCAACAGGCTATACGTAGAGGGTTTTATAATAAAGGAACTGTCGCGAATCGCATCAAATTTCAGAGAGGAAAAAACACTCGATGAATATCTTAAAATAAACGGTATTACAGGTATAGAGAATATAGATACAAGAAAATTGACAAAAATCATAAGAAAAAGCGGCTCTTTGATAGGAGCCATATCGACTGCCGATAATGATGTAGAAAAAATAAAAAAAATAATAAAAAATTATTCTATAGTTGGAAAGGATATGGTTCAATATGTCACAACGAATAATCCATACGAATTTAGCGACAATTTGTTCAATTTCGAATTTCAAAAAGAAAAAACACTAAATGTTTTAAACCACAACAAAAAGGTTGTGGTGTTGGATTTCGGTGTAAAGAAAAATATATTAAGGTACTTATACTCTGTTGGTTTTAATGTTACTGTCATATCAGCCTATAGTACATACGAAGAGATAATTTCGCACAACCCCGACGCTCTATTTTTATCTAATGGTCCCGGGGATCCAAGAGGAATAGAGCAAAAATGGATAAAAGAATATACTAAAGTCATACATCAAATACCTACATTTGGCATATGTTTTGGGCATCAAATTATAGCAAGATGTTTTGGACTTAGTATATATAAGATGAAATTTGGTCATCATGGAGGCAACCATCCTGTAAAGGATTTAGAAAATGGCAAAATATCCGTAACAGCTCAAAACCATAACTATGCAATTGGTAAGGAAAATTTGGACAAGAAAGGTTTTTTGGTTACACACATAAATTTAAATGATAGGACTATTGAAGGCATAAAACATAGGGAATTACCTATAATGTCTATTCAATATCATCCCGAAGCATCACCAGGACCCCATGATGCCGAATATCTTTTTCAAAAATTTGCATCTATAGTCCAAAAAAATTAAAGAGGTGCTTTGTGAGAAAACAGAGAACTATTGGAGATACGATAAAGGCTTCAGGAATAGGTCTGCACAGCGGTAAAAAAATTGAGATAGCACTCGAACCTGCCAATGAAAATACGGGCATTGTTTTTATTGATGAAAACAATAAAACAGAGATAGAGGCCACAGTAGAAAATGTTATAGACACACAACTTGCAACAACTATGGGGAAAAATGGTGGAATAATAAAGACAGTTGAGCATCTTTTGTCAACTTTTTTTGCCTTACACGTAGATAATGTAATTGTAAGAGTTAAGGGCGAAGAAATTCCTATAATGGATGGGTCTGCTGCACCATGGGTATATCTAATAAAAACGGTGGGCATTGTCGAACAAAATGCATACAAAAAGGTCATAATCATAAAAAGACCTGTAACAATAAGAGAAAATGGTAAGTTTGCAGCACTAATTCCTTCCAAGGATTTTGAAATAAATTACTCAATCAAATTTGACAATTCTTTTATAGGCAAACAAAGAATAAATTTGACGGTGAATGAGTATAACTTTATAAAGGAAATAAGCAAAGCAAGAACATTCGGATTTTTAAAGGATATAGAATATTTACAAGCCAACAATCTTGCGCTGGGCGGCAGCTTGGATAATGCTGTTGTTGTAGACGATTATGGAATCATAAATGAAGATCCCTTGAGATATGAAGATGAGTTTGTAAGACATAAAGTGCTTGATGCCATAGGAGATTTATCTATATTAGGATTTGACATAAAGGGCAAATATATTGCATACAGGTCCGGGCATGATTTAAACAATAAATTGGTAAAAAAATTGGTGAGCAACAGGCATGCCTATGAGATAGCAAAAAATCCATCAAGAGAAAAGGCAATAGGTTCTATTGTTTGGAACAGTTTAGCGCAGAAGGTTGCAGATAGTCGATAAAAGATTTTAATTTTTGGGTTTTGGGTAATTAGGTTATCTACCCAGCACCTATTTTCGTAAAAAACTTTTATTTTCTTGAAAACTTTATTCACAAAAATAGGTGCTGGATCATATTCGTTTCGAGAACTTGATAAGAAATATGGATTACGCAGTGGTCTTATAAAGTTTAATTTAAGTATTAAGTATTAGGTAAAATAAGGCAATCTTGTTCCTTAGTATGCTTAATGAGCAATGTCCTTCTTCCTCGCCATCCATTCTTGATATACAGGATATCAAGAAATACAAAGTTTATTTATAAAATGGATGGTGAGGAATTCATCCTTTATTTGCTCATTAAGCATACTAAGGAACACTAAGCATTTTTAAGGAAGTCTATGTTCTACATGTTAAGCCTTAAAGGAAGTCTATGTTGTACATTATGTAAACCTTAAAGGAAGTTTATGTTCTACATTATGTAAATTTCTTTTAAAGGAAGTTTACATAATGTAAATTATCAGAACCAAAATTTATGGAAATTGAGCTTACGGTTTTGGATTCCCTAACTATATATCAACCCAAGCATGGATACAGATTCTCCATAGAACCCTTTGTCTTAACACACAATATTAACAATAAAAAAGGCACAGTAGTTGATTTTGGAAGCGGATGCGGAATAATATCGATAATATTAGCCAAGAATAACCCCAAACTTCAAATATATGCTGTAGAAAACAATTTTGAAATGCTGGAATTGATAAAAAAAAATATAGACGTTAATAATATAAGCAATGTAACTGTTACAGACAGCGTAAAAAATATAGAAACAAACAGTATAGATATGATTATATCTAATCCGCCATATTTTAAAAAGGATTCATACAGAGATTCAAAAAGATTTTTTAGTGAAAAATTTGAGAACCAACCCATAAATAAAATACTCAAAAATTTTAGAAGAATTATAAAAAATAAGGGTTGGCTTATAATAAGTTATCATCCCACAAGGCTTATAGAGCTCATAAATAGACTTAACGACTGCGGGTTTGGTATAAAAAAGATAAAACCTGTATATGGAAACAGAAAAAGAGATGCAACTTTTTTAATAGTAAGCTCTCAATTTAACGCTAAAAATTATTCTATATATGAGAAAGCTATTTATTTAGAAGATTTCTTAAAGAATTAATAATATTATCTTTATTTAAACCAATCATATTCATCAAAAACCTTTGTTCACCTTGCTCTATAAATTTATCTGGAAGAGCTATGGATTTAAAAGCAATATGTAGATTATTTTCCGCTACATACATCGCTATTTGAGAGCCAAAACCCCCAATAGCTGAATTTTCTTCAATTGTTATTATAGCTTTAAATTTCTTAATTTTCTCAAGATAATCCTTATCCATAGGTTTTATAAAACGTGCATTTACAACCTCTACATCCATACCTTCTTCTTTCAATTCTTTATAGGCATCTAAAGCTATTTTTACACAGCTACCCACAGATAGAATTACAGCTTCTGTGCCCTCTCTTAATATCTGCCACTTCCCTACCTTAATGTCCTTATCATCTAACTCATATCCAAGATTTATTGATTCACCACGAGGATAACGGATTGCAAAGGGCCCTTCTGTATAATTAATTGCCAAATCTAACATTCTTTCCAACTCTCTTGCATCCTTAGGGGCACCTATTACCATGTTGGGCACAAGGTTCAGATATGATATATCAAAGCTGCCTTGATGCGTTTCGCCGTCATCACCGACAATGCCCGCTCTATCGATAGCAAAAACAACGGGAAGTTTTTGAAGAGCTATATCATGTATTATTTGATCATATGCCCTTTGTAAAAATGTAGAATATATTGCCACTACGGGTTTTATACCCGATATAGCCAATCCTCCAGCCATGGTTACAGCATGTTGTTCTGCTATACCCACATCGAATACCCTATCTGGGTACTCTTTTTTTAATTTATCGAGCCCTGTTCCCAAAAGCATTGCCGCAGTTATTGCAACAACATCTTTTCTCTCTTTAAATATGCTTAAAAGTTTATTACCAAATATGTTGGAATACGTTGGATTCGCACCTGTTTTTTTTACAGGCTCTCCTGTTTTAACATCAAACCTGCCTATTCCGTGAAAAAGAGATGGGTTATCTTCCGCTGGAGCGTACCCTTTACCCTTTTTAGTCAGAACATGTATTACTATAGGACCATTAATTTTCTTTACATTGTTGAATATCTTTATCAGATCTTCTATTTTATGGCCGTTAATCGGTCCAAAATATTTAAATCCCAATTCCTCAAACAATAAACCCGGTGAAAAAAATTTCAAAGACTCTTCTATTTTTCTTGCTACTTTAAGTGCAGGTTTTTGAGGAAGAGGCAACGTATTAATAACCCTTTCTATGTCATTTCTCAATCTATTGTACACAGGCCCCGTCATCTTTTTTGACAGATATGTCGATATAGCCCCTAAAGATTGAGAAATTGACATATTATTATCATTGACCACAACAATTAAATTTGTATCGAGATAACCCGCATTATCCAATCCCTCGTAGGCTATACCGCTCGAGAGTGAACCGTCCCCTATAACCGCAATAATACGTTCGTTTGAATTTAATATATCTCTTGAGAGTGCCATACCAAGTGCAGCCGATATAGATGTACTCGAATGACCTACATCAAATGTATCATACACACTCTCTTCTGTTTTTGGAAAACCACTTATACCTTTGTACTGCCTGAGTGTGCTGAATTGCTCCTTTCTGCCTGTTATAATTTTATGAGCATATGTTTGATGGCCTACATCCCACACAATTTTATCTTTGGGTGTATTGAAACAATAATGTAAAGCCAAAATCAAATCAACAGCACCTAGGGAAGATGCAAGATGCCCACCTGTTCTTGAGACAGAATTGACTATAAATTCTCTGATTTCCGCAGAGAGTTCACGCATTTCATCTATACTAAAATTTCTTAAATCCTCAGGGTAATTTATTTTTTCAAGTATCATTTTATATTGTTTATATCTCCCAATTATAATCTATCTAAGCTTGCTTAAAACTTGCTTTGCCGCCTTAGACTCATTTGAATTTGGATATTTTTCTATGGTTTTTTTGAGCAGATACTTTCCATCAATATTATCTCCAAGCTTTATAAAAGAAATACCCTCTTTTAACAAAGCAGCCGCAACCTTATTGCTTTTTGGATACGTATTAATTAAGTAATCGTAGTTAATAATAGCCTTGTCATATTCGCCTTTTTTAAAGTGACTTTGAGCAATATAGAATATTGCATTTGGCATAAACTCCGAATTTTTATACTTTTCTTTAAAATTCTCAAAAAACTTGATGGCTTTGTCATAGTTTTTAGAATCATACATTTTTTTGGCAATTAAATAATCATTTTTATCATTTGATACCCTGGAAGTGACGACTGGAGATGTCATTGTTTTTGGATTTTTATTTGTTACTATGTTTGTTGATGGTTTTTTTATGATAGTACCATTTTCTGCAGTTGCATTATGTTGTTGATTAGCAGTATATATACCTTGTGTATTACTCTTAGAATTTGAATTTAAAGAAGGGGGAGTCAAAGCTGTAGATTTGTCTGGGTTGTGATAGAGGTTATCAATCTTTGACTCCATATAGTCTAACTTATGGCTTATAGCTTCCAACTGTCCTTTTAATTCGCCATACTTTACAAGCAGATCTTCTATTTTTAGATAGAGATTAGCCTGTTGTTGTCTTAAGTTTTGTATTGCCTGATCGTTTTTAATTACTTTTGTTTCAAGGGCGTATGGGTTTTCCTGCGCATTAGCTATGCCAATCACAAAAATAAACAATAAAGATGCAATAAGTGAAATCGGCTTCAACATGCCTACCTCTCTGTTATGACAAAATGATCTCTTCTGTTTTTAGCCCATGCTTTTTCGTTGTGCTCAGGGTCTAATGGCTTACTTTCTCCATATGATATTGTATCTATTCTATCTGTCGAAATACCTTTTGATATTAAATACTCTTTTGCTGACTCAGCTCTTTTTTTGCCCAATGCCAAATTATACTCCTCTGTTCCCCTTTCATCACAGTTACCCTCAATCCTGATTTTAACGGATGGGTGAGCTGTCATAAATTCAGCCATTATATCCAATACAGCTGGAACATTCTGCTTTACTCCATACTTGTTTATTGTAGTTAAATCATATTTGTCAAAGTTAAAATGAATATCTTGGAAAATAGTTTTAAATTGCTTATCTGTAATAACTTGAACAGTCGGCTGTTGATTTTTTGTTACCGGCTGCTGCACAACTACCTTCGTAGGCTGTGTTTTTGTTTTATGCATACATGCGCAACCTGTACCAAGAAAAGATATTGCAGCCAAAGATGCTGCCAAAATAACGGTCTTCTTTCTCATCTCTCTCCCTCCTAATAAAAAAATTTATCGTATAAATACGAAATGATCTCTTCTGTTTTTAGCCCATGCCTCTTCAGAATGACCCAAGTCAACAGGTTGACTTTCACCATAAGACAAAATGGTTATTCTTTCGGGGTTTATACCTTTAACTTCTAAATATTTTTTGGCTGCCAATGCACGTTTTTGACCCAATGCCAAATTATACTCCTCTGTTCCCCTTTCATCACAGTTACCCTCAATCCTGATTTTAACGGATGGGTTATTTATCATAATGGTAGCTATATTATCCAAAATATCTACAGGATTTTCAGATATGCCATACTCATCAATACTTTCCAGATTTGAACTGTTAAATTTAAAGTGAATATCTTTTTTTAGTGATAAAATACTGTTTTGTAAAGCCTCTGCCGATGTAATTTGCTTATTCTCAGTATTACCTAACGAGGGATATTTTATGTTGCTTTGAGTAGTATTTGTTCTGTTACCTGCTTCATTACCCTTTAACATTTTAGCATTTTTACTGCATCCGTTAATCAAGAATGCAACCATAACAATGCCCAACAAGTAATATACATACTTTTTCATTCTTTTTCTCCTACTCAATTTTCTTACCAACACTCAAGCCATTATACATATTATTGTCACCTGTTGCAATATAATAATTATTATTTAAGGTGTTTACTATGTATATCCCTCGCTGTCCGTTCAATTCCGCTGTTATTGCGACAAACCTTGAATCATACGACCAACTTGGCGAATCAAGATTATATCCCACCATTACAGCTTTGTCATTTGAACCGTCAATATCCATAACTCTAAGGAATGTTTTTCCTTTGTCTATAGAGATATATGCTATCTTCTTATCATCTGGAGATATTACAGGGCTTGAGTTATACTTTCCATTAAAAGTTAATCTATTTGTTAAACCAAAATTTTCTAAATCTTTCAAATATATTTGAGGAGAACCGGTTCTATTTGAGACAAATACCATCTTTGAATAGTTTGATGTAAAAGAAGGTGAAACATCTATACCATATGAATTTGTAAGATTTCTTAATACTTTTCCTCTTTTGTTTACTATGTATATATCTACATTATCATCTTTACTAAAAGGTATGGCAAATTTATCATAGTCATACTTTATAGCCGATATACTCAGAGAAGATTTATAAAAAAGCCTGCTTACCCTGCCATTATATAGGTCAAACAAGAATATGGAGGGCTTTCCGTATCTATATGAGAGAAAACTTATGGCTTGAGAATCAATCCACTTGGGCAATATATTCATTGTGTGCCAATTCGTTAGTCTCTTTACGTTGTTGCCATTGAAATCAGCTATATAAATATCTCTAACCCTTCCTCTACCTTTCGAAAAAACAATTTTGCTTTCAAACGGACCGTAAATCCCGGTAACATATCTTAGTAGCTCGTCTACAATAACATTGCCTATCCATTCAAATGATTGTAAGTTTGAATAATATGAGTGATCAAAGAAAATTATACCCTTAGCTACATCTACCATTTTAATATTCAAATACATATCTTTCCCGGACATAAACGAGCTGCCATATATTACATAATTCAAATTATCTATTTTACCGAGTCCTGCAACGACCTTGATTGGAGCATCATATGAGAACGTTTGAGTTTTATCCACCGAAAAAAGTCCAGAAATAGTTAAATCTTTAATTACAGTATCCTGTATTTTCTTTACCGCCACATTGTCGCTTTTAGAGTGTTCAAATCCCCACAACCCAATATTAATAGGTTTGTAGTTTGGATTTTCTATTGTGAACGTAAACACCTTGGCGTTTGCTACATTAAAAAACAGTGCAATAATGCAAACTACAAATATTAAATTTTTTTTCATTTCTTCTCCCTACTATCAAACGTTATTCTAAACTCAACATAACCATTTTCTAAAATATTACCGGGTGGCCTTGGAAACGGCTCACTTTTTCTAATTGCATCTATTATTGTAGTGTCAAAATAAGAGTTCTTTGAACTTCTTACTATTTTTATATAAACTAAATCTCCCTTAAAATCAAGCCTGATATCAACATCTGTTGCATAATTATTGTTCTTAATCAGGCTTTTTTCCACACCCCAGTTTGAGTATATAAGTCCTTTTATTAACTGTATATAACTGTAAGCGCTTTTTTCCGTATTTGCGCTTTTACTGGCCGTATTTTCAATATTTTGCTTCAAGGCTTTTATCCTTTCTCTCACAATCATATTTCTAACGTTTTCAACCTTTTTTGCCTGTATCTCTCTTTTTATCTGCTCTATTTTGTGTTTCAACATTGAATCAAGCACTCTATCTATATTTTTCCTTTTTGGTTTTGCTTTATGTTTTTTACTATATTTTTCTGTACGCTCGGATTTATGCTTCGGATTCGATATTTTTGTTACTGTTTTATCCTGCTTGATTACAGTTTTTTTCTTAATATTATCAACCTGCACAATATTAACAGTATAAACCTTTTTACCCACTTTGTACACTGTATGTAGTTGGGCTAAAAAAAGATAGGCTACAATAAAAATAAGATGAATAACTACAGATATTAAAATACTTATGAGTTTCATTTTTTCGGTTCTGTAGCCAGCCCCACCCTACTTATGCCCGAAGTTTTAACTATATCTATAAGTCTGATAACCTTGCCATAGACTACATTTTTATCTGACTTTATTATAACACTTCTTTTGTTGTGGCTTTTTAAAAAATCCCTTAGAGCTTTTTCATCAACCAACACCTTATCTATATAATAATTTCCATTCTTATTGATTGAAATTATTATATCTTTCTTAGAGGCATTTTGCACACCTGAAGATGCCTTCGGTAGGTTTACTTTAATACCCTTTACAAGCATAGGGGTTGTAACCATAAAAATTATTAATAAAACAAGAACAACATCAACAAGCGGCGTTATATTTATGTCTGAAAATTGTTTGACATTATTATAACTGCTATAATTATTAGATTTTTTCATTTGACATGGCTTCTAAAAATCCTAATAGCTCTTTCATTATGGATGAAAACTTTGAATAAAGTATATTATACCCTATAACAGCTGGAACTGCAACGAATATACCGGCAGCTGTGGTAATTAAGGCTTCAGATATGCCAGGTGCAACCGTTGAAATACTAACATTTTCTGCCGTTCCTATACTGCCAAAAGCATTAATAATACCCCAAACAGTACCAAAAAGACCTACGAAAGGAGCAGTTGCACCGACCGATGCAAGCCACGGAAAACTGCCTCCTATTTTTTTATCCAATATCTCTAAAAATGTTGCAGCCGAAGAGTATGATTCCCTACTCAATAAATATATATTAGCAGCATGAGAATTATTTATTTGGGCAAATGAAGATAAAGAACCTTTTTCTTTAGAATCTATAAATTTGTTCAAAAAAATACTATTTCCTTTCTCTATAGAATTTAACTGAAGCCACTTATAGATCATAAAGCTCCACGAAAATATAGACATAATTCCAAGTAATACTAAAACTATAACAGCTACAGACCCTATATGTTCAAAACTAAAATAATTTCCCATATTCAAGGATTCCTACGATGCCAACTTCAGCATATTGGAATATTTTTCGTATTTGTGCTTTACCTTAGGATAATCAGCATCATTAAAGCCTAAAGATGACAATTGAGCTTTATACTCTTCTAATTTCTTGGTAACTTTTTCTACATCTACATCATCTTTATAATACACTTCATCTGCTATAACAATAACTTTGTCCTCAGAGACCTCAAAATATCCGCCAACAACAAGAAGTTGCTCCGTTTCATTATTTTCATTTTCTATATTAATAATTCCTATATCCAATGTTGTAATAAAATTTTCATGACCCGGCAAAACACCAAACTCACCTATTTTACCGGGTGCTGAAATATAGTTTATTTTACCATCAAATACCTTTTTTTCCGGTGTAACTATGGAACAATTCAAAGTAGACATAAAATCTATTACCTCCTATACAAGAGTTTTTGCTTTTTCCAAAGCTTCTTCCATAGTTCCAACAAGATAAAATGCCTGCTCAGGAATATCGTCGTGCTTGCCGTCGATAATCTCTTTAAAACTCTTTATTGTCTCCTGTACGGTAACATATTTTCCACTCAGACCTGTAAATTGCTCTGCAACAAAAAACGGCTGAGACAAAAATCTCTGTATTTTTCTTGCCCTATTAACAATAACCTTATCCTCTTCACTCAACTCCTCCATACCAAGAATAGCAATAATGTCTTGCAGCTCTTTATATCTTTGCAGTATTTCCTGAACATTACGCGCTACTTCATAATGTTCTTGACCAACAACGGCAGGGTCCAAAATTCTCGATGTAGAATCCAAAGGATCAACAGCAGGATAAATACCAAGTTCTGTCAATTTCCTTGAAAGAACCGTCGTAGCATCAAGGTGCGAAAATGTTGTGGCAGGGGCTGGGTCTGTTAAATCGTCAGCAGGAACATATATAGCTTGAACAGATGTAATTGAACCCTTCTTTGTGGATGTAATACGCTCTTGCAGTTCACCCATTTCAGTTCCCAATGTCGGCTGATAGCCAACAGCAGATGGTATTCTTCCCAACAGTGCCGAAACCTCACTCCCAGCTTGAGTAAATCTAAATATATTGTCTATAAAAATCAAAACATCCAGATTCTTTTCATCCCTAAAATATTCAGCAACAGTAAGTCCTGTTAAACCTACCCTTGCCCTCGCACCAGGTGGCTCGTTCATCTGTCCATAAATTAAAGCAGCCTTATCCAAAACCCCGGATTCTTTCATCTCATTCCATAGGTCATTTCCCTCTCTTGTTCTTTCTCCAACGCCGCAGAATACAGAATATCCACCATGATGCATAGCAACATTATGGATAAGTTCCATAATAAGCACAGTTTTGCCAACTCCAGCACCGCCAAATAGACCTGTTTTTCCTCCCTTGGCGTATGGACAAAGTAGATCTATAACCTTAATACCTGTCTCAAACATTTCATTACCCGTTGCCTGTTCTTCAAGCAACGGAGCATCCCTGTGTATAGGCCAATAAATATCACAGCTTATATCGCCCATTTCATCCACTGGTTTACCAACAACATTCATTATTCTACCCAAAACACCCTCACCAACAGGTGTTGTTATATACTCTTCGGTGTTAACAACATCGGTTCCCCTTACAAGGCCGTCTGTCGAGTCCATAGCCACAGTTCTAACCCTGTTTTCACCAAGATGTTGCTGCACCTCCAATATAAGATCCGAGCTGGCTCCTTCTATTTTGTCCTGAGGAATTTTTAAAGCCGTATATATTTTAGGTAAATCTCCACCTTCAAACTCAACATCTACCACCGCTCCAATAACTTGAACAACTTTACCTTTCTCTGCCATATTTAACTCCCTTTTTTCTTATTATTTCATAGATTCTATACTTGTTGTTATCTCTATTAATTCTTTTGTGATAGCTGCTTGTCTAGCTTTATTAAATTCAAGCGTCAAGCTTCTTATTATCTCTGTTGCATTATTCGTAGCAGCATCCATAGCTGTCATTCTTGCAGCATATTCTCCTGCCAGTGACTCCAACATACTTTCATACAGATTAATTTTAGTATATTCTGGTAACAGTTCATTTAAAACAGATGATTTATCAGGCTCAAATTCAAATTTCTCACATCTTTTAGTCATATCGGTCGGCACACTTTCACCAAAATATATAGGCAAAACCTTTTTTACCACAACTTGCTGCACCAAAACATTTACAAATCTATTATATACTATGTAGACTTCATCTGTTTTTTCGTTTACAAAGTCGTCAATAACCTTTTCCATTATCTCTGAAGATATTGCATAATCAACCCTATCTTTTAATATATCCGTATAAGCATACTTGGGCTCAATACCTTTGAATTTAAAATAGTGACCTGCAAACTTACCTATCAATACAAGGTTGACGTTTTTACCTGCAAACTTGCCTTTAATCAAATTTTCGGTTTCCTTTAAAACATTATGGTTAAATGCTCCGCACAACCCTCGATCCGAAGTAACAACAATAATATCAACATTTTTCACATCTCTGAAAAACAACAGCGGGTGATCCATATGGGAAGTGGATTCCAAAGACGAAGATATCACCTGTTCCAGTCTATTTATGTAGGGTCTGAATTGTAAAGCTGCTTCTTGTGTTTTTCTTAATTTTGCAGCAGCCACCATCTTCATGGCTTTTGTTATTTGCTGGGTTTTTTGAACGCTAGCTATTTTTCTTTTAATATCTTTCATGCTTAAAGCCATAGTAGATACCCCTTTTTAAGGCTTAAACACCTTTTTAAACTCTTCCAGAGCTTTATCTATTTTTGCCTTGATTTCGTCATCTATCTTCTTCTTTTCTTTTAACGATGTAAATATATCAGGATGCTGACCTTCAATAAATTTATAAAGCTCTGTTTCATATTTTTTTATTTGATTAACATCTATTTCATCTAAATACCCATTATTGCCAGCATATATAATCAATATCTGTTTTTCAACTGCTAACGGAGAATATGGAGGCTGTTTCAATATCTCAGTAAGCCTTGCGCCCCTGCTTATCTGCTGCTGCGTAGCCTTGTCAAGATCGCTGCCAAATTGTGCGAAAGCAGCAAGTTCTCTATATTGAGCCAAAGATAGTCTCAACATACCTGCAACCTGCTTCATAGCTTTTATCTGTGCTGATCCTCCAACCCTTGAAACGGATATTCCAGCATTAACAGCAGGCCTTGTCCCTGCATAAAACAGATCGCTTTCAAGATAGATTTGCCCATCCGTTATTGAAATAACGTTTGTAGGAATATAGGCTGAAACATCCCCTGCCTGAGTTTCAATTATAGGCAGGGCAGTTAAAGAACCGCCACCTAACTCATCTGACAATTTTGCTGCACGCTCCAGCAGCCTTGAGTGAAGATAAAAAACATCCCCAGGATAAGCCTCTCTTCCAGGCGGCCTTCTAAGCAACAAGGAAACCTGTCTATATGCCTGTGCATGCTTTGTCAAATCATCATATATAATTAATGCATGCATACCGTTATCTCTAAAGTATTCACCCATTGTAACACCTGAATAAGGCACTATATATTGGAGAGGTGCGGGGTCTGATGCCGTAGCTGCAACTATAGTGGTATATTTCATTGCACCAACCTCTTCTAATTTTTTATAGATTCTTGCAACAGTTGACCTTTTTTGTCCTATTGCAACATATATACAATAAACATCCGTATCTTTCTGATTAATAATGGTATCGAGTGCAATCTGAGTCTTACCAATCTGTCTATCACCAATTATAAGCTCTCTCTGCCCTCTTCCAATAGGTATCATGGCATCAATAGCTTTAATACCGGTTTGTAGAGGTTCTTTAACAGGCTGCCTCTGAACGATACCCGGGGCTTTAATCTCTATTCTTCTACTATTCTCACTTTCTATCGGCCCCTTGCCGTCTATAGGTTCGCCCAATGCATTAACGACCCTTCCAACCATTGGTTCACCTACAGGCACCTGGGATATTCTTTTGGTTCTCTTTACTGTATCGCCTTCCTTAATATCCTTGTCCTCACCAAGTACAATTACACCAACGTTATCTTCTTCAAGGTTTAAAGCCATGCCGATTGTACCGTTTTCAAATTCAACAAGTTCATTTGCCATAACATTCTTTAGTCCATATATCCTTGCTATACCATCGCCTACGCTTAAAACATTGCCAACCTCGCTAACATTGACGAATTCTTTTGAACTTTCTATTTCTTTCTTAATAATATTACTAATTTCGCTGGCCTTAATCTGCATTAAACACTCCTCCTTTTTTTATAGTGGCAATCTTAAAAGTTTGCGTTCAAGATTATTTAAGTACGTATTCATACTTCCATCATACACAACATCGCCTATTTTTACTATTATTCCAGCCATTAAGCTCTCATCCACAGAAAATGTAAAGTCTATAGTTTTATTGAATTTCTTCTCAAGATGTTTTTTTAGTTCATCTTTCGTAGTATTATCAAGTTCAATAGCACTTTTTACCGTTGATTTTAATTTATTTTCTCTTTCGTTCACCAACTCCTCGAAAATCTCCAGAATCTCACTAAAAAGAGCAAGTCTATTTTTTGCCACTATATACTTCACAAACTCTTTTAACATATCCTGAGCATGAGAAGCGAGTCTATCGGCAATATCCTTATTTACAAATTGTTTAATATAAAAATCTCCCTTCCTTGAGAAAAGTTCATCAACAAGTTTAGCCTTTCTTTCAGCCTGTATTGTACTCATTTTCAGGAATTCGGGAATCTTAGGATTTTCTTTCATTATTTTATCAAAATAACTTAAGTGTGTTAACGCATCCGACAATTTTATATTACTATCATCACAAATCTTGTTCAGTGCCTTTGCATACCTCATCGATATTCTTCTATCAATCATTATGTAATACTCCTTATGAATTTTTTGTTTATATTCGCATGCTCGTCGTGTTTTAAACTCGATAATTTTTTCTTTACATTACTTATAGCTTCAGCAGTCATTCTTTTTAACAACTCAAATTTAGCCCTGCTTAACAATGATAATTTTTCATCCTCTATATTTTCTTCTATTCTTTTAATTGCGGCTTGCGCCTCCTTTAATATGTTCTCTCTTTCATTTTTCGCCATAGATTTGAATGTTTGTACTATTCTTTCTATTTCACTGTCAAGCTGTGATAATTTACTCTCTGTCTCTTTAAGCAAACGCTCGGCTTCCTTTTTCATACGCTCTGCTTCTGCAAGGTTGTTGTGAATAGTCTCTTTTCTTGTTTTAAAATAATTAACTATAGGCTTTTTCAAAAAATAATAAATAAACCCAGCAAAAATAATAAAATCTATTATTCTCCACCACATATGCGGATTAATCGAATTTGACTCAGCACCAAAAGCGATACATGGTGTAAGCACCAATAAAAACAAACTAACTAAAATTTTCATAAAAATCCTCCTATCCTACAAGTTGTTCATATATCTTATTTGAAATATCAGCGCTGTACTGTTGCGACTTTTTAATCTCAGAGTCCAAAGATTCTTGAATTTGGCGTTTATGAGTTTCTATAATCTTGCGTGCCTTTAAAGCTTCTTCAGATACCAGTTTTTCTTTTTCTTCTGCAGCCACAGAAAGAATATCGTTATATTCCCTTTTTGCCTCATTTTCGGCATCCGACAATTTAGAGAAATAAGCATTATCATTTTCTTTGGCTTTTAGCTGCAAACTGTCCGCCTGTTTAATTATACCATCAATAGTTTTTCTTCTCTGCTCTATTACTCTAAGTACAGGTTTGTATAGCATAGCATTCAATATAAATAAAAGTATCAGAAACCCTAACATCTGAGTAATAATAGTAGAATTTAAATCAACCATACGTTTTAACCCTCCCAAGACCCTTGTAATAAAAATTTCGTGTTAAACTATCACATTATGGATTTTATGTCAATTAAATTACTCCACCATAACAGGTATTGTATACTCCTCTATTTCCTTGATAAAACGGGTTATATCCCCCCCCGTTAAGGATTTTTCTATAGGACCTCTTTTATCCTTAGGTATAATCAGCATATCCACGTTATTATTTTTTACAAAATTTAATACTTCTTCAGCTGTATCTCCATACAGAATAATCCTTTCAGTGCTAATATCTTTTTTGCTTTCCTTAACCAACTCTTCCATTTTTCTCAAGATAGCATCACCTATATCTTCCAAACCTTTTTCCACATACTTTTCAGATTTTATATAGCTACTTGCTATACCTGAAAAAAAATCACTATCCACAACGAACAATAGATACAATTTTCTACATTTAAATTCCTCTAAGATGTCGATTGATTTTTTTAAGGCACGTTCTCCAACTTCAGATGCTTTTACAATTAATACGATTTTTTTATTGTTTTGATTCATTTTACCCCCCTACCAATAACCATACCATAGAAATGGTAACCGAAATAACCATTGCCGGTCCCCCAACTTTCAAGAAAGATCCAAACGTAATAGGATATCCTGATCTTTCGGCAAAACCCGCTGTAACAACATTCGCGCTTGCACCGATTAGCGTTCCGTTACCACCCAAACATGCTCCGAGCGCCAGAGCCCACCACAGGGTATTTCCGGCGTTCGGTATGGTTTGCGTTAAATATGCAACAACAGGGAGCATTGTTGCCGTAAATGGTATATTGTCAACAATAGCTGATGCAATAGCGCTAACCCACATAACAAATATAATAGCCAAAATAAGACTATTCCCTGACAGATCCTTAACCCATGTTGCAATAAGTGAAATAAATCCTGTTTCTACGGCAGCACCGACTATAATAAACAGCATCATAAAAAATACCAACGTTGTCCATTCAACCTCGTGTTCCATGACCTCTGTTATATCAGCTCCGCTTAAAAGCAAAATTAAAGCAGCTCCCGTCATTGCAGCAATAGACGGCTCCATGTGTAAAAAACCATGTATGACAAATAAAATAATTACAAATCCCAAAACCACCAACGAGTGCTTAAGGAGTTTTGCATTGGTAATTTTGTATTCTTCTTTCAATTTTTCCAATAGCTCATTCACATTATCTAACTTACCTTTTTTATACTCTTTACCATAATAAATCTTCATAACAAAAACATTTACAATCAATATTATAAAAATTACAGGCGTTAAATTAATAACAAAATCATTAAATGTAAGATGTGCAAACGATCCTATCATTATATTGGGTGGATCGCCTATAAGCGTTGCCGTTCCACCCATATTAGACGCCAAAACTTCAGGCATCAAAAGACTGGCTGGGTTTATTCTTAACATAATTGCTATTTCTATTGATATAGGAGCAAGTAATAACATAGTAGTAACGTTATCCAAAAATGCACTTGCAATAGCCGTAATAAACATCAATATAATGGAAAGCTTAAATACATTGCCCTTTGATAAGGCATATGATTTATAGGCAAGCCATTGGAATATGCCTGTTTTTTTCATAACACCCACAATTATCATCATGCTCATTAAAAGGAATATAACATTAAAGTCTATAGCACGCACTGCCTCTTCAAAGGATATAACAAAATAATTTTCATTGAACGTACCAATTGTATAGGAAATAAATAAAAGAACACTGGCACCTATAATAGCGGCAACTGTTCTATGCAAAACCTCAAATGATATAAGTGCAAATATGGAAACAAGCACAATAATAGATATCCAGAACGCAGGCGTAATTGACCTTAAAAGCGTTTGATTTAACGTACCGATATAAATTGAGGAATTATCATGCCCCTTGCTTTCCAAAATATCTGTCAAATGCTTTTTTTCTGCTTTGTATGTTGTTTTTTTGAATTCCACAAATAACTTTGATGTATTAATAGAATTTTTTATGGGCGCCTCTACAAAATAGCTCCCATTTGAGGTTGTCAGCGTGTGCGCTATTGCTTTATCGCTGTATAGTATGTTAACCTCAACCTCATCTACAGGGGTGTTGTGCTCATTTTTTACAACCCCCCCTACCCTCAAAACTGCACCGTATGACGAAAAACAAAAAAAAATCATAAACACAAATAAAAACTTTTTCACAAACCCATTCTTTTAAAGATAAAATTTAATTCATACTCATCTCTGAAATCTATCTCGATTTTTCCTTTATTGTTTTTATATTTTATTTTAGCATTTTTAAAAATCTTTTTTAGCCTTTCTTCATACTCTCCATACTCATATGAATCTTTTTTTCTCCTGGCTTCTTCCTCTGCATCCCTAACGCTCATTTTTTTATCTCTTATATCTTTTGCCAGCTCTCTCTGTGATTCTCTATCTTTTAGAGAGAGTATTGCCCTTGCATGCCCTGCTGTTATCTCCCTGTTTTTTATCATCTCTATAATTTCCTCTGGTAAATTCAACAATCTTAGCGTGTTGCTTATTGTTGTTCTCTCTTTGCCTACCTTTTTTGCCACATCATCTTGAGTATAGTTGAATTTTTCCATCAGATTTTTGTACGCAAATGCTTCTTCTATAGGATTCAAATCCTCTCTCTGAATATTCTCTATTAAGGCTATCTCAGCAGACTCCTGATCTGTTATATTCTTTACTATAACAGGTATATACGACAAGCCAGCAAGCCTAGCTGCTATAAATCTCCGTTCACCTACCACTATTTCATATTTATCTTCTTTTTGTCTTACAACTATCGGCTGTATTATACCTTTTTCTTTAATAGATTCTGCAAGTTCATTTAAGCTTTCTTTATTAAAATTTTCTCTCGGTTGATAAGGATTTCTTACTATCAATTTAAGTGATATGTTCTCTATTTTGCTTTCATCTTCTATGTTTTCTATATCGCCAAAAATAGCCGACAAACCCTTCCCAAGACGCGAATCGTTTTTACGCATACCTCAAAACCTCTTTAGCCAAAGACATATAACTTTGGCTGCCCTTCGACTTCACATCATAGGACAGTATGGATTTTCCAAAGCTAGGAGCTTCAGATAGTCTCACGTTTCGCGGTATCAGCGTTTTGAATATCTGTTTTGGAAAGTGTCTTTTTAACTCCATCTCCACTTGCTTTGACAGATTATTTCTCTTGTCATGCATAGTGAGGAGTATTCCTTCTATTTTTAGCGTCGGATTAAATGTCTTTTTTACAAGATTTATAGTGTGCAACAGTTGAGCAAGCCCTTCCATAGCAAAATATTCACACTGTACAGGAACCAAAGCAGAATTTGAAGCCACGAGAGCATTGATAGTCAATAAACCCAAAGATGGTGGACAATCAAACAGTACATAGTCAAAACCGTGAATATCACTCAGCAAACCTTTTAATATCCTTTCTTTATTGTTTTTATTTACTAATTCCACCTCAGCGCCAATCAATGAAATATTGGACGGTATAAGATAGAGATTGTTTGTTTCTGTTGGAATAATAATCGAATTGATGCGCTTCTTCCCAATCAAAGCATGGTAGATACAGATGTCTTTCTCAACACCGAGTCCACTTGTGGCATTTGCCTGAGGATCCATATCTATGATAAGTACTCTTTTACCGTAAATAGCAAGTGACGCACCAAGATTGATTGCCGTTGTAGTTTTGCCTACCCCGCCCTTTTGATTGGTTATTGCTATAGCTTTCATATTTTTATCCTATTATAACATTTGAATTGTTTCGAAAATAATTTCACACACAGACCTTTTACACATAGATTTAGCATTGTCTGACAAAACCCTCAACTTAGATTCGTTCAAGGATGATATAACATTCTCAATTATTTTTCCACTTATTTTTTTATCTTCAAGCAGTATTGCAGCGCCTCTCTTGACAAATTCCATTGCATTGTAGTATTGGTGGTTATATATAGCGTATGGATAAGGAATAAGCAACGAACCCAACGATGCGCACGCAATTTCACTTAGCGTACTTGCCCCGGCTCTGCACACAATAAAATCTATATTTTTATAGAATTCACTCATATCGTCAATAAAAGGAAAGGCCTGCCAATCCGGCTTATGCTTGGCATATATCGCTTCAATTTTTTTAAAATCTTCTTTTCCTGTCTGATGAATTACTTTTATGTCAATACTTGAATATTCTGCAAGATTTGCCATTGCGCTGTTTATACTTCTTGCACCCCTGCTTCCGCCCATTATGCCTATTATATAGCGTTTTTTATTGAAATATCTTTTATCTATATATATCTCACTACGCACAGGGTTACCAACAACAAACGTGTTTTTATTTACAAATTGACTCTTTGTGGTTTCAAAATTTACAAATACCGCATCGGATATCCTTGATAAAAGTCTATTGGCTTTGCCGGCAATAGAATTTTGTTCAACTATTGCCGATTTTATGCCGGCAATTTTTGATGCAAAGATTACGGGCAATGTTGTATATCCACCAAAACCTATTGAAAAAACAGGTTTTTTTTTCTTCAGTATAGTTGTCATCTTTATTGTAGCATTCAATAAATTGATAGAGCTTATCAACTTTTCTTTTTTCGATTTTCCACTGAATCCCTTTGTTTTGAGCAGAATATATTCGTAATCATACTTTTTTAGGAGTGTATTTTCTATGCCGAAAACAGAGCCTATAATTATAGGATTATATCCTAATTTTTTTACATACTTTGCAAAAGACAGAGAGGCAAACAGATGTCCTCCCGTGCCCCCTCCCGTTATTGCTATGTTTTTCATTTTTTATACTACCTTCTTAGCAAGACTCTTCGTATTTGTTCCGTCAAAAACCTTGACTATTCTAAACACACTATTTGAAATATTTGATAAAAACTCATTATGTGTAACCAACATAACCTGATTTGCAAAAGAGAGTTCTTTTATTACCTCTGCGGTTTTTTTAAGCGTCTGACCGCTTATGCCGGACTCTATTTCATCCAAAATAATTGTATCATTGTTGTTCTCAATAACAGAACTTGCACACACCGTAGCGAGTATAAATCTTGAACGCTCACCTCCTGAGGCTACCTTATCTATTCTGTCGGGCTCTATGTCGGGGTTGGCACTAAATAGTATGTTTACACTATCTTGACCGTTTTTGCCTATATCCTTTTTTGAAAACTCAAATTCCACTCTGCCTTTTTCAAGTATCAGTTTGTTTAAAAATGCTTTAATTGCAGACTTTATTTGATAAGAGGCTTTTTTTCTCTCATCTGTCAATTTTTCAGCTTTATTTTTGAGATCCTTTCCCAACTCTTCTTTTTTTTGCCTTATTTTATGCAGTGCATATTCGAGTCTCTCTTTTTCTTTCAGCAACTCGTACAGTTTCTCTCTTTCATTTATTATATCATCTAACCTTTTGTTAAACTTTCTCTGTAACTGTTCGAGTTCAAACAGTCTTGATTCTATGGAGTCTATGTCATCCTTTTCATAGCTGTCGTTTAACATATCATACAAATCACCCTTTATATTGGCAATACTATCTGTCATATCATCAAAAACGGTTTTTATATGAGAAATATTAAAACCGAGAGATTCTATCTTTTGGCTTGATTGTGCAAATCTACCAATTTTACGCTCTATGCTGTTCTCATTTTCATACAGTTCATCGATCATCCTTTGAACTTCGCCTTTAACAAACGATACCGATTTTATCCTCTTTGATTTATCCAACAGGCTATCATATTCTCCGTTTTTCGGATTAACCGCTTCTATCGATTCAAGCAAAACTTCAGGATGTTTTGAATCTATGTCGTTAATCTTATTTTTTATATCCTCTTCCTCTTTGTTTATCTCTTCAAACCTATCGTATATATCTTCAAACTCGCTTATTACATTTTTTTCGACAAGCCTATCCAACATATACAGTATGTTATACGTTCTAAAGGCTTCAAACCTGTAATTTTGAGATATTATATTAAACAAAACATCCTTCAACTCAAAAAGCAACTTTACGCTCACAGGTTCGTGGTTAATGTAGGATTTTGTCTTCCTATTTAGTATAACTTTCTCTATCACAATTTCATCTTCATCCACACCGAAATTTGACAACATATCTTTTTGTTTATCATTTAACTCAAAGAATAGTTTTATGGAACTCTTTGTATCAAACTTACCAATTATATCGGTAGGAGTTTTTTGTAAAAATACACTCTCAATAGCTCTTAGTACAAGTGATTTACCTGCACCAGATTCCCCTATTATAGCTGTCAGTTTTTCATCTAAATCCAGAATAATATGTTCTATGGTTAAAAAATTTTTAATCTCTATCCTTTTCAACATTTTATATTTCTAACTTTTCTCTCCTCCCACCCAAGCTTTGACCTCAATATATCAAAGTAATTCTTGTCTTTTGAGGTTAATATCTTTATTCGCCTTTTGGATTTCGATATATACACAGTGATGTCTTCATCTATTTTATAACCTATCTGACCATCAAGTGTAAGCATGACATCCTCGGATTCGCATTCCAGCTTTAATATAAGCTCAATATTATCAGGAATAACAAGCGGCCTGTTTGATAGTGTGTGAGGGCAGATAGGCGTACATACAAATGAATCCATGGTAGGATAAACTATTGGTCCTCCGGCTGCCAGGTTATATGCAGTTGAGCCCGAGGGTGTGGAGATAATCAATCCGTCAGCATGATATATGGCTACAAGATGTTCTGCATCCCTCATCTTAGCCATAACCCTTATTTTAATAATTCTTGCTAAAGCTCCCTTATTTATAACTGCATCATTAAATACCGTTTCTTTATATAGAAGTTTTTTATTATTGTACAACTTAACATCTATCATCATTCTTTCTTCTATAACATATTTTTTGTCAATGAAAATATTATCAAGCACATTATACATATCCACAAGGGGAACTTCTGTTAAAAATCCCATACTGCCCAAGTTAATCCCTAAAACAGGTATATCTCTTCCCAATTTATTTATTGAGCGGGTTGCTGCAATAAATGTGCCGTCGCCTCCCAAAACTATGATAAGGTCAACACTTGATGCTATCTTATCTCTTTCAATACACTCTGTATTTTCTATAGAACTTGCCGCTTCACACCCCAAAATAACATCAACATCTTGTTTTCTTAGATAATCTATCAGCGGTTTTATTACTTTGTCTATATTTCCTACACTTGCTTTTGCTATAATACCTACTTTTTTAAACATCTATCCCCCAAGATATGCTTTTTTAATACTCTCCGAATTCAATAAATTACAGGACAGATCGCTATTTACAATCTTGCCAACCTCCATTATATATGCCCTGTCTGTAGCTGCCAAAGTTTTATTTACATTTTGTTCAACCACCAAAACAGTTATTCTCTGTTTTTTCATAAAGTATACAATATCGAATACGGCATTCATTAATTTTGGCGACAAACCTGCAGTAGGTTCATCCATTACAAACATTTTAGGAGACCTAATCAAACCTTGTGCTATTGACAACATTTGCTGTTCTCCACCCGATAGATACCCTGCCTGCAGAAATCTTTTCTCTTCCAGATTTCCGAAGTGCTCAAATATACCGTCCAAATTCTTTAAGAAATATTTTCTGCCGTTCTTTTTTATAATCTTATACGCTGCAACCTCTATATTTTCATATACACTCAATTCATTAAATATCGTTCTTTTGTCGGGTACATAAACAACACCACGTTCAACTATCTTGTATGTAGCCATATTCGTTATATCTTCATCTGACAGAACAACCCTACCCGATTTTTTAACTATATTAAATATAGCGTTTAAGAGTGTGGTTTTCCCGGCGCCATTTGCGCCAAGTACACAGACAGCCTCACCTTCCTTAACCTCTATTGACACATTATCGATGGCTATCGCACGGTCATAGTATACACTAACATTTTCCACTTTTAACATTTTACTTCCCAAAGTAGGCTTTTAAAACTTTCTCGTTGCTCTGTATATAGCTCGGAGGACCCTCTGCTATTTTTTTCCCCTCGTCCATTACCACAACGGAGTGTGAGCAATTCATTACAAGATTCATATCGTGCTCTATCATTAACACAGTAACACCCTGTTCCCATATTCTGAATATTGTCTTTAACAGCCTTTTTGTTTCTGATTCGTTAAGGCCGGCAGCAGGCTCATCCAAAAGCAGCATGATAGGCTCTGCACATAACGCTCTTGCAATCTCTACAAGCCTCCTGTGCCCAAACGGTATCTCTGCAGGATATTTGTGCATTATACCGTCTATCTTTAAAAATTTTAGAACATCAACAGACTTTTCTCCGGCTTCTTTTTCATGATTTCTGTTTTTTGTTGATGAAAGAAATGCATCAATAATATTTGTTTTTATTTTTGAATGGTAGCCCAGCATAACGTTCTCTAATATGGTCATATCGTCTACGAGCTGTATATTCTGAAATGTTCTGGATATACCGTAATTTACAAGTTCGTAAGATTTATACTTGTCCATATCGCTTGATAAAAAAGATATTTTGCCACTGTCCTTCGAATACAACTTTGTAATAATATTAAAAAGCGTGGTTTTACCCGCACCATTCGGACCTATAAGTGCTTTGATTTCACCTTTTCTTACAAAAAATGAAACATTATCCACAGCTTTTATACCGCCAAAGCTCTTTACAACATGTTCTATAGACATTATTTTATCCATTTAAACAACCCTTTCAACCCGTTAGGAATAAACATCATGGCAAATATGAGCAAGAATCCGTTTGCTATAGGCCAATAATCTTCAAACGACGTTAAAACATTAGGAAGTATGGTCAAAATTACAGCCGTAAACAATACGCCGAAGAAATTACCCATGCCACCTATAACAACTATAACAACATATTCTATGGATTGCGTCAATCCAAAAGACGAAGGCGAAATAAATCCTATATAAAATGCATATAAAGCACCTGACAGCGAAGCGTAGAACACACTTACAGTAAATATAAACACCTTATACAAGTGTACGTTTATACCAAAAGCGTATGCCGCATTTTCCCTAGATTTTATCGTTTTATAGGCTCTTCCAAATTTGGAATTCATAAAATTTATAGACAACAGTATTAAAACAAATGTAATCGACCATATAAAAAAGTAGAATTTTACATCGTTATCGAGAGAAAAACCGAAAATTGAGAGCATAGGCATTCCTGAAAAGCCCTGCGGACCACCTGTAAATTCCACATAGTTGTTTATTATTACATGAATTATTTCACCTATTGCAAGTGTTGCCATTGCAAGATAGTGGCTTTTTAACTTTAATGTCGGATACCCTACAACAGCACCTATTGCAGATGAAATAAAGGTCGCTAAAAGTATAGCAGCCCACGGATTAATATTAAACTTTACCGTCAAAATTGATGAAATATAGGCACCACAAGCAACAAAGCCGGCATGGCCCAGCGATATCTGACCGGCAAAACCGAGTAAAAGATTAAGTCCTGTTACCACTATTACGGATAATGCTGCCAATGAAAGCATATTTAGAATAAAAGGGTTTTTAATCAAAAGGCCGAGTAACATGGTTATAACAAACAAAATTAGGAGAAAAGTTTTTTGTTTCATATTCTTTCTACATCTTTTGAAGAAAATAATCCCGAAGGCTTTACAAACAACACAAGAATCATTATCAAAAACGCCATCAAATCCTTGTACGACGAAGATATATATCCTGCCGACAGCGATTCCACCAAGCCTATTACTACTCCACCAATAATTGCCCCATTGTTGTTGCCGAAACCTCCGACAACACACGCGGCAAAACCTTTAAGTCCAAACATTACACCCATGTCATACTGAACAAAACTTATAGGTGCTATTATTGCACCAGCAAGGCTACCTATAAATCCACTTATGGCAAATGAGCCCATTTTTACTATATCTATATCTATGCCAAAAAGACTTGCGGCAAGAGAGTTCATTGAAACAGCCTGCATTATTTTACCCGAAAGTGTTTTTTTTAGATAAAAATAGAGTAAAATAGCCAAAATCAATGTTGTTGCAATCACTATCAAATATTGAGAAGAAAATGTAAGACTAAAGAATTTCATTGACGAAAATGAAAGGAATGTATTGACAGGATGGGCATTTTTATCCACAGCTATACCTATTATACCTCTTAGTGCTATCGATATGCCTATTGTCATTATTATTAGGGACAAATCGTTTGCATTTTTTGTTTTCGATATAAATAGACTGTATATTACTATAGCTATTAGAGAAACAGACACGGCACTTATTAATAGCGATAAACCTATAGGCAATGAGTATTTTAGAAGCAAAAACTCAATAATACCGCCAAGCATCAAAAATTCACCTTGAGCAAAGTTTACTATTTTTGTTGTGGAATATATTATATTAAATCCTATAGCAACAAGGGCGTATATTGAGCCTGATATAATACCGTTTATAAGATATTGTGCAAATTCCCCTATTTCTTTCTCCTATCTTGTGAGAGTTCATTCACAAACAGCTCTGAAGTAAATTTGTCTACATTGCAAAAATGAACCTCTTTTACACTTTTGGCATTTTTTAAAAACTCAACAGTGGTTGTAAAAATAATATGCACAGCTCTTTCTTTTGGAAAACCAAAGATACCAGAACTTATAGCAGGCAGAGCAACAGAAGCCAATTTATTTTTTTCAGCGATCTCAAGAGCACTCTTAACTGCACTCTCTAATTTATTGTCCTCATCACCCTCACCCCACACAGGACCTACTGCATGTATTACATACTTAGCCTTTAGATTTCCACCTGTCGTTATTGCAGCAGAGCCGGTTGGAACATAACCAATTTTGTCGCTCTCCTCTTGAATTATGTAGCCCCCTTTTCTTACAATTGCGCCCGCCACTCCTCCGCCATGCTTTAAGTGAGAGTTTGCTGCATTGACAATGGCATCAGTACTTTCTTCTGTTATATCGCCGTGAATGACTTTAATGATTTTACCATTAACAGTTAATTCTTTTAAAATTTTCATATCTTTCCTCCCTCCTATATTTTATTTCTCATACTTTTTAATTTTCTTTTTCTCTTTGTACACTCTAAAATAGCTTCCATCAAGTAATTTTGCAATATTCGATGGTAAATAAGTCAAATAATACCTAAACCACATCTTTAAAGATGGTTTAAGAGAAAATGATAATCTAAAAAAATAACCGGCATTTTTCCTATCACCTTGATGCAATAACCCCATAGCATAGCGTGCATAAACCCTTGATCTTGTATTCGTTAAAACAGAGCCAAGTTTTCTTTTTTCCTCTTCAGTTATTATTGAACGAAACTTATCTATTGCTATGCAATTAAACTTCCATGTCTTTAAAGGCAGATCCGCTGAAGGTCTTATTCTTTTATAGACTAATGGCTGATCAATATATACAAAATAGCCAAATCTTAAGACCCTAGGCCATAGATCCCAACCCTCGGTAACTATCATCCCTTCATCGAACATATCTACTTTAACAACACTATCTTTTTTAATCAGCATGGTGCTTGGATCTATAAAACTACCGCGCGCAATCCAATTTAAATCAATTTTATTGGGAATTTTCCCTATTTTATAACCTATTTTTGTACTTCCGTCAGGAAAAACATTAAAATAATTTGTAAAAACACCAATAGCGTCCATATTATTATCTAAATAGTCCATACATCTCTCTAAAAAATCCTCATCCCACCAATCATCATCATCCAAAAAAGCCAAAAACGGACATTTAGATCTAAGTATAGCAATATTTCTTGAACCATATTCACCAACATGACCGTGTCTTATGTAAACAATTTTCTTACAATCTTTAAAGTTATTTTCTATCATATCTTCTGTTCCATCACTTGAGTCATCATCAGAAACAATAATTTCAATATTTTTATAGGTTTGGGCTAAAGCGCTCTCTATAGCCTGCTTAAGCAGATCCTTACTATTGTGAGTGGGTATTATTACGCTTATACATTCATCCATTTTTCAATTTCATCAACAATTTTTTTCGTATCTAATCTATATTTTACAAAATTCCTTCCGCTAAAATGCAGTTCACTACCCAGCTTGTCATAGTTCCTAAACAAAAAATTAATATTTTTGCCTATATCCTCAGAACATATATCGGTTATTAAAACATCCTTCCCATTTTCGGCTATTTCTCCTATTCCCGTTGCTTTTGTTGCAATAGTCGGTATTCCGCAAGCCATCGATTCTATCACAACATTGTCAAATCCGCCTTTTTGAGAGGGAACAACGCACATATCAAACATGCCGTAAATATTTTTGTCAGCCTCGAGCGCACCGAGAAAAACAACCTTATCCTCTATACCAAAATTCATCACCATATCCTCTAATCTTTGCCTCATAGAACCGTCGCCCACAAGAACCAATTTTGCATCAATATTTGCCTTATGAAATGCCTCTATTAATGTATCGGCACCTTTCGGGTTGTAGAACCTCACAACAGAACCAACAATAAAATCATCATTGTTTAAATTATATTTTTTTCTAACTTCCGCCCTTTCATCTTTACTTATGGGCTTAAAAAAATCCGTATCTATGGGATTGTAAAGAAGCTCTATTTTACTTTTAGTTTCAGGCAAAACTCTTATCAAGTTATTTTTTATGTTTAATGAGTTGACTATATAGTTTTTGCTTTTTTTAACAAATGCCTGCATAAAAATTTTTCTGTGGAATTTCTTCTCCCACTTCCAAGTTGTGCTTCCTATAAATGTAAAAATAGGAATTTTGATTCCAACAAGTGCCATTTTTGCTGTATAATCAGCAAGAAACTCAAATGTAAAAATAGTATCAGGATTAATATTTCTTATAATCTTTCTTAATTTTAAAAATACATCAATTCTGTATGATTTTAAAGATGTATTACCCTCTTCAGTAACGCCAATAACGTCTATACCCTCTTTTTTTGCATTTTCCACAATTGAATCATCCAGTTTCATTATTGAAATTATTGTGGGACAATATCCTTTATAATATTTTAAGCCTTTGATAATTCTAAATGCTCTTCTCTCCGGTCCACCAAAAAAACCAAAAGCATCAAGCACCAAAGCCAATTTCTTCATATATGAAACCTGTTGTATATTCTTGATAAAGTAGAATGAGAATATATAAAAGCCCGTTTTTTAAACCTCTTTACATTGTCAGATGCGTGTATTCTTCCAATTTCACACCTATTTGTCTTTCTGCATACAAAATCCTTTTTAGTAGAGAAACAGTATTTAAAACCTGCCTTTTTTGCAGCATCAATACTTTCTTTGCTATATTCACCCCACGGCCACGATAATAAATCGGTATCTATATCTAAATGTTCTTTGATTAACTTCTTTGATAAATTCAACTCATCAAATATTCTACTTTTAAAAGCATTACTATCTTCAAATACTCCCTTGTTTTTATATTCCTTTATTTTATTTAAGACCTCTGTTTTTGTTTTATTGTAATTTTGAGTTTTATTGTAATTTTCATTAAATATACCCTTAACATACTTTTTAAAATCGTTATTTGGAATAAATCTCTTTGAAGCAAGAGAGCTTTTCATCTCAAAAACAGGATTCCCAACACTTAAATTATTGCTATTTGCATACAAAAAACTCCAGTGTATATTGGCATCCCTGTGATAAAAATCGTACACATTATCAGATGAAAAAATCTTTGAATGGAGATGTCCGTGTGAGCCTATTTCAAATATTCCGCTTTTTTTCATAATATTTAACTCTTGCCAGCTTAAAAATTCTCTATAATCGCCGTTTAAAGAGTCATAAAGAGCTGTCTCTTTTTTATTTGGCACAAAAAGATTTTTATATTCAACCCTTTTGTTCCAATAATCCTCAAGCGTATATCTTACATTTTCACTATTTTGTATTTTGGATGTTGCAGGGAATATGACGGCTTTTGCGTTGTATTTTTTTAGAATAGGATACGCATAAACAAAATTATCTGCAAAACCATCGTCAAAAGTCAAAATAACAGATGGTCGTTTTAACTTTTTCCCATCCAAAACAATTTTTAATTCCTCAGCGCCTACTATATCAAATCTTTTTGATACATAGGATAGTTGCCATTCAAAAGTTGATATGTCTATATCGTATCCTTTAAATGGCAATATCCTATGATAATAAAGTATTACTATTGGTTTCAATACTCAATTTGACCTGCACTTAATCTGTCAAGCTCCATTATGCCTCTTATAAACCTGTCGAAGAATCCTGCTGGTGTACCTATAACAGAAATGACATAATCACCGAATTTACCAAAACCTACAATCCTGCCCTTTACATCACCAGATGACCATTCCAATTCAAATTTGCCTATATTGTATTTGAGTAATTTTAAACTATAGGCATTATAATGCTGTTTGTTAATTGTTATTACACGGCTCATATAATTTCTTGCTCCAAGGGCATATATCTCTCCTTTTTCCTTAAAAAACACTATACCCTTCGGTACATAAACACTATTTTTTTCTTCAACTTCCTTTACAGTTTGCTCATTGTTGGGTTCGTAGTGATATCTCTCTATTGCTCTTTCACCCCCGCCAAAAACGTAGGCTGTTCTTTGAACTATCTTTTTCATATCCATACTGTACAAGCATAGCTGTCCGCTTTTAGATATATAGGCTATATCATTGTCTATCTTTTCAAAATCATAGAAACTCTTCGGGGCTACGGGAAGATTGAGTTTATTTAAGGAACCCGTATTTATATCCATAACATATATATCGCCCCTAAAGAGTTTTGATACAGATGTCCTCTGCGCCAAAATCTTAGGATTTGAGAACTTATCATAAAACCTTAAGTGATATGGCAAACCGTCTTTGATAACATGAAATTTATAATGTTTGTCTATATAACCTATAGCCGAATCAAGGCCTCCATATTGGTTGAAGTTGGAAAGAACAACAACTGTCTTACCGCCAATTTCAGCACTGTCTATGTTGAATATATTATATCCATAAGAAAAACTACCTTTTTTTATAAAAGAATCAAAATCAAACCCATATATGGAAACCCTTGAACCCTTCGCAACTAATATTGCTTTTTCTTGATTGTTGTTTATGCGCCCAAGATAAAATGCAGTTGTACCATATCCAATTTCTTTGTATAGAGTAATTTTATATTGAGCAGAAGACATATCCAGGCCAGTATACGGACTGTAAAGACCTGCTTTATTAAGTAAACTCTCCCAAAATGTCAGCTTGGGAGACAATCTCAAATTTGAGGCAACTATATTGCCGGCGGGTATAGATGTGTTATTTTTATTGATTGATAAAACAGTCTCAGATTGTTTGTCTATGTTACTCTGCAATGATAGTATAACATTGCCCGCATAGCCGTTATAGACTTTACATTTCATAATTTTATGTTTGACCACCGAAACAACCATGGCAAGATCCGCATTGACAGCCTCTGAAAGTTCTTTGATAGAATCCTTTTCGCTGAAAGAATTGATGCGCTTTTTTGTTATAGCAATACTCAGCGTATCAGGATCTATAACATAAAATCTATCGGTTTTTTCCAAAGCTTCTTTTAGAGATGAATATATAATAGGATTTCTTGTTATAAGAGCAATTCTATACTGTTTTTTTCCCAATACAAAATTATAGCCTACCTTTGGAGGTTCCATCAATGGTTTTTCACCCCATGGTATGATACCTAAACCTACAAGATAATTCCTTTCTTTTTCAAAACCTGCACTTATAATAGCCTTTGTCTTATGCTCATATACTTTCGTTGCATATGCATAAGCGATACCTTTTTTAAGATCTACAGTTTTGTTATCGTTGAATAATTTGATTTTCCCTTCATTTCTATAGATATATACAATTGAATTTTTATACACTCCATCAGCATAACCTTTGTCCAATACTATCTCTTTGTTGTGGATATTAGAAATTTTTCCTTTCACAATATGCAATTTTTCTACCAGGTCGGAGGCTATATTTGTATATACATTAGCATAAGAGTATGAAGCCATAAATATAAACAAAATACTGAAGACAAATTTCTTCATAATACTAATCCTTTTTTAACTGTTTAATTCTTTCTTTGGTTTTATTATAGATTTCTATAATCTCCTCTAATTCCTTTTTCTTTTCTTTTATCAATTCTTTTGGTGCCCTATCTATAAATGCCTGATTATTCATCTTATTATTTAGGAATGACAGGGATTTTTCCTGTTTTTTTAACAATTTGCTTAGTCTTTCAATCTCTTTTTTAACATCAATATTGCCCTCAACCGGCAAATATATATCGCCATAAATAGTTGATTGAATGAGACACTGCTCATCAACTTTGTCTTTAATAATTAAGCTATTCACACCAGCCAAAGCATAGATATAATTTTTAAAAGAAACAACAATTGCCTGTTGTTTTTCATCCATTATGCTTATATATACCTTGATTTTCTTGGATGGCGCTATATTGTTTTCACTTCTTAGGTTTCTTATGGATTTTATTATATCTATAATCATGTCCATGGAGGATTCAATGTCCTCTGATACATCTTGTGTTTTAAATTCAGGATATGACGCTATCATTATGGAATTACCCTTTTTGTTGGGCAGTTTATTCCACAGCTCTTCTGTAATAAACGGCGTAAATGGGTGTAAAAGCCTCATTGTTGTCTCAAAAACATCAAGCAGCGTATATTTTACTGTATATGAATATTCATCATCCATATGTACCTTACTCATCTCTATGTAGTAATCGCAGAATTCATGCCATATAAACTGATACACCGCATTTGCAGCTTCGTTGTATTTATATTCATCAAGCGCCATTTCAACATCTCTTATGGTTTTTGCAAGGCGTGATTTTATCCATATAGATGCAGCAGATAGCTTTTTTGGCTTTTCTTTTATATCTAAATCCTTTGTGTTCATTTCGATAAACCTGTAGGCATTCCAAATTTTGTTCATAAATTTCTTGTAACCTTCAATTCTATCCTCCGAGAGTTTTATATCCCTGCCTTGAGCTGCCAATATAGCAAGTGTAAATCTCATTGAATCTGCACCGTACTTATCGATGACATCCATAGGGTCCATAACATTGCCCTTTGTCTTACTCATCTTTTGTCCATTCTGGTCTCTTACAAGCGCATGGATATAGACATCCCTAAACGGTACATTCTTCATAAAATGGATACCCATCATCATCATCCTTGCAACCCAGAAAAATATGATATCAAAACCTGTAACAAGCAGACTTGTCGGATAAAATCTCTCTAAATCCTTTGTTTTCTCAGGCCAGCCAAGTGTTGACATAGGCCATAGGGCTGATGAAAACCACGTATCCAAAACATCTTCTTCTTGTTTTAATTTATTGCTTCCACAGTGCTCACAAACAGTTGGCTCTTCTTCTGTTACAGTATATTTTCCGCACACTTCGCATTTATAAACAGGAATCCTGTGCCCCCACCAAAGCTGACGTGATATGCACCAATCTCTGATATTGTTCATCCATTCAAAGTATGTCTTTTCCCAGGCTTTGGGTATAAATTTTGTATCACCCTTTTTGACCGCCTCTATTGCATCTTGTGCAAGCTGTTTTGTCTTTACAAACCACTGCTCTGAAACGTAGGGCTCTATGGTTGTTTTGCACCTATAGCAATGTCCGACTGAGTGCTTATACTCTGCAATATTTTTTATAAAACCTTTGGATTCAAGCTCATTTACAAGTTTTGAGCGGCACTCAAACCTGTCAATTCCTTCATAGTGCAGCGCTTCTTTTGTCATCATGCCGTTATCATCTATGGCTACGATAATTTCAAGAGCGTGCCTTTTCCCAACCTCAAAGTCGTTGGGGTCATGAGCAGGCGTAATTTTTACAACACCGGTTCCAAACTCCATATCGACATATTCATCTGCAATAACCGGTATCTTTTTATTTTTAATGGGCAGTATAACATTTTTGCCAATTATATCCTTGTATCTTTCATCATTTGGATTAACAGCAACAGCCGTATCACCAAACATCGTTTCTGGTCTTGTTGTTGCGACAATCACACTGCCTTTTCCATCCTCAAACGGATATTCTATGGAATAGAGCTTTCCGTTTTCATCACTATGTTCAACCTCTAAATCGCTCAATGCCGTATGGCATCTTGGGCACCAGTTAATTATGTATTTATCTTTATATATTAAATTTTCTTTGTATAGCTCTACAAACACCTTCCTAACGGCTTTCGAAAGCTG
>CAZFWO010000001.1:0-32749 GCA_964522785.1 uncultured Desulfurellales bacterium | reverse complement strand
TGCAGCGTTCCATTAAGTGCGTGCCCTATATGTAAAACACCTGTAACATTTGGTGGCGGTATAACTATGCTGTATGCGGGCTTGCTATCATCATCTTTTGGTTTGAAGTATCCATTTGATTCCCAGTATTCATACCATTTCTGCTCAAAATTGGGATTATATTTTTCTTCTGACATTCTTCACCTCTTTTTGAGATATTTTAAAGTTCTTCTGCAAGTTTAATTCCAAGCTCAAATGCATCTATATTTATCTTTTTTATTTTATCAGGAACAATAGCATCTATTGCTTCCATAAAAAATTTGTTCTCTATGGATATATACTTTGATAAAACACCGAGCATGATTGTGTTTGTAACCTTTTCATTACCAAGACTTGCTGCATCATTAATAAATTTTCTTTTTATCATGACCTTTGTGTTTATTCTATCCATGGATGAATTTATATTCTCTTCGTCTATAATTTGATTTACTATAGGCACCACCCTATCATTTACAACAACAATGGAATCTTTGTTTAGGTATTGAACCCAACGCAGCATCTCAATCTTTTCGGTTGCCATCATATATTTAACACTACCAAGCCTATCTGTGGGTGAATAGACCTTTTCTCCAAATCTCACAGATGCTGAAACAGACCCGCCCCTCTGGCTCATTCCGTGTATTTCACTCTTTTTTACATCCAACCCGGATAGCATACAAGCTTGAGCAACCACATTGGATACAGTTATAATGCCATCACCACCTACACCAACGAATAAAACACTCTCTATATTCATATCCTAATTACCTTCCTTTACCACGATAGCTCCCTCGATGGGGCAGACATTTAAGCAAACCTTACATCCGGTGCATGTTGTTTTATCTATTATTGCCACATTGTTCTTAAAATCAATAGAAGGACAGGCGATTCGCAAGCATCTCTTACAGCCTATGCATTTATCTGTAACAACAAGGGGTGTATCCTTTACCTTTTTAGGCGCCAAAACGCAGGGGCGTTTTGCTACAATAACGCTTAAACCTTCTTCTTCTATCTCCCTATCAAGAATCTCTTTCGTTACTTTGTAGTCGTACTGATCAACCTCAAAAACCCTCTCAATACCTATCGTTTTTGCCAATTTTGCAATATTGATAGGATTAAATTTCTCATTATTTAGATTGAATCCACTCGAGGCATCGGGTTGTCCGCCTGTCATTGCCGTTATTCTGTTATCCAGAATAATTATTGTCATATTTGCTTTATTTATATAGGCGTCAATCAAAGGCTGGATACCTGTGTGAAAAAATGTCGAATCACCAATAACACTTACGATTTTTTCATTATTTTCTATCTTACTTGCACCAACACCCATAGATATGCTTGCACCCATACAAACAGTCGTATGCATCGCACTCAAAGGCGGTAGTGAACCAAGTGTATAACATCCAATATCTCCCGTTATGAATATGTTCTTATGTGAATGGAGTATATCAAAAATAGGTCTATGCGGACACCCGGGGCATAGAGCAGGTGGCCTTGGAGGAATGTCCACAGAATCAAAAACAACCTGAGTTTTTCTCTCTTTTATAAATTCGGCCTTTTTCAAGCCCTCTTCCACGATATCGAGGTTTAATTCCCCGTCTTGAGGAAAGTATTTTTTACCCTCAATATTCAAGCCAGCAAGCTTGAGTTCCTCTTCCATAAATGGCTCAAGCTCCTCTATAACAATAACCTTGTCGAGGTCTTTGGCAAATTCTTTTATCTTTTCGGTCGGCATAGGGTAAGAAAATCCAACTTTAAAAAAATGAGCCTTAGGTAGAATTTCCTTTGCATAAGCATATGATATACCATTTGCAATTATTCCGACATTCAGTGAGCCTTTTTCTATCCTATTTATAGGCGTTTCGTTTGAGAACTTCTTTAAATTCTCAAACTTTTTCAACAATTCTTTGTGTTTTCCTATGGCATTACCTGGAATCATAACGTATTTTTGAAAATTTTTATCAAGCTTTAGCTCTCTTTCATTATCAAGCGTTCTCGGGTCATATCTTACAACACCAAGCGAATGAGAAATTCTTGTTGTGCTCCTCAATAGAACAGGTAGATCAAATTGTTCACTAACAATAAATGCATACTGCATAAAACCAATTGCTTCAAATGAATTCGAGGGCTCTATTAAGGGTATTTTTGCAAATCTTGCATAATATCTGTTATCCTGTTCATTTTGTGATGAGTGCATCCCAGGGTCATCCGCACAGACAACAACAAATCCTGCATTTACGCCCGTATATGCGCTTGTCATTAAAGGATCTGCTGCTACATTTAAACCGACATGCTTCATTGTTGCAAAGCTTCTTGCTCCGGCTATGGATGCACCAAGTGCCGCTTCATATCCAGCCTTTTCGTTTTGTGCCCATTGAGCTGTTACACCGTCAAACCCCTTGAAATAATCAAGTATTTCACTCGAAGGTGTTCCTGGATATCCGCTTGCAAATGTTGCATTGCCTTTATATGCACCAATAGCTATTGCTTCATTTCCGCTTATTATCTTCCTTATTAGTTTCACCTGTAGCTCCTTTTTTTACAAACTCACTTTAATTACTGTTTTTACATTGCCTCTTGGTGCAAAATCACCAATTACCTCAAGCTGTTTGGGTTCCAATTTTTCTTTTAAGGCATTAAAAATCTCATTTACAGAATCCTCATGAGATATATATCTATCTCTGTATTTATTTAGAAACAGCTTGAGTGATTTAAGCTCAATAACATATTTATCGGGGACATATCTTATTTTTATGGTTGCAAAATCGGGATACCCGCTCCTTGGGCATTTGCATGTAAATTCCGGAAATTCTATATTTATTTCATAATCATTCTCTGTGTGTTTATTTTCCCAATTTTCAAGTTTTGATTCTTCTATAGATTTTTCTCCGTACTTCAAGCTACATCCTCCCTCTAAAATATCATCATTATTTTTAGCATAAAGACCTCACAATTACAAGGTTAAGCGATACTATCTAATTTAAATCTTTATCCATCCACATAAACATATGATTAATCGCAGTTCTTATTGACATATTAATTTTGTACACAATATTGTTTATGTTTATTTTTTTGATAGGCAGCTTTTCCTTAAAATCATAGGCATTTAAAATATTATTTTTATCTTTATCAATCAAGGTAAAATGTATATTTGTTAATATATAACTGTTATTTTTTTCAAATACAGGCTCCAAATCTTCTATGGAAAAAAGAAGTTCGTAATCCTCTGCTATGAAAATATTTTCATTATCCGCAAGTTTAAACATCTTATTTTCTGCAATTGCATTAATAATAGATAATTTAACCATATCACACGGTGATTCAATCCATCCTGCATATGCATACGGCTTAAACTCAAATCTTCCGTTTCTATAAAAAAACAGGGTGGAATTAAACCTTGAACCGCAATTTATATACTTTATGCCTATAGTTTTATTCGTGATATTTTCCGGGTGATATCTGACCTGCGGATTAATTATAAACGTTTTTTTGCCCTGTACAGGCTTTAGGCTGCATGACGAAACCAAGATCACCCCTATAGCCAACAATAAAATATATTTTTTCATACTATTCTCCCGGTCCTTTTGTAATTGTACTACCCTTTATAATTAAAGATGGATTATTTTTTAGCTCAATAAGCAGTTCTCTTAACTCTTTTGCACTGCTATGAATTTCCATGAAAGAGCTGTTTATATTTTCCAACCCGTTATTTGTAAACAGTTTAATATTTTTTCTGTTTTCTCTTATAAGTTCATTTGTGTTAATCAATAATTTATCTGTATCGGCAATAACCGAATCAAGATGATTGCTATTTTTAGACAGTTGCTCTATTAGCCTGTTTAGTTGATTTGTTGTTTTCGAAAGCTGCAATACAAATTTATCAGTCGTTTCTATTGTGCCATGCAGATTTTTCAAGGAATCTTCTATATAAAACATAGACTGTTGATTAAGCACTTTATTAATTTTTCCGAGTAACTCATCGGCTTTTTTAAAAACATCCTTTCCAATCTGTGACAACTGTTCAATTGAACTTGATGTGATGCCGATTGCGGGACAGTTACTCCTGGAAACATCTTTGAGCAATTTTGCATTTTTACTCCCTTTGATTAAATTTATATATGCAATACCGGTCAGAGCATTTGAGGATATTGTGGCTTTTGTGTCTGTTTTAACAGGCAAATCCCTTTCCACTTCAATACAAATCTTTATGTACTCAGGGTTATTTTTGTCTATTTCAATTTTATACACCCTGCCAACATTCAAACCCTTATATTTAACATTGGAATCCTTGCGTAATCCCGCAATTGACATCTTGGTGTATATGGAATACCTATCAAAGTTTTTATATTGCATTCCGTTTCCCACAACCCATATGAATATAGCTATACCTATCAATAAAAAAACAGTTATAAATATTCCTACGAGAGCAAAGCGTGCTTTTGTTTCCATTGAAATTTCATACCCCTTTCACCAAAGAAAACTTTTTTTATCCATTCATCATCAAGATGTATAATATCAGAAGGCAAACCTTCTGCCAAAACCTTTTTATTTCCAATTATACAGGCTCTTGTTGCAATATTAAAAAAACTGTCCAAATCATGCGTAATCATAATTACAGTTATACCTAAGAGTTGATTCAATTTTTTTATAGTATTGTCAAAATCCTCAGCACTTAAAGGGTCAAGTCCGCTCGTAGGCTCATCAAGAAAAACAATTTTCGGATCGAGCGCTAAAGCCCTTGCAAGAGCAGCTTTTTTTCTCATACCACCTGAGAGTTCTCCAGGATACATACCATAGACATCATTGTCCAAGCCAACGAGAGATAATTTAAACTGTACTATTTTTTCTATAAGACTTTCCGGCAACTTGACATTTTCTTTCAATATTACAGCTATATTCTCTCCAACCGTCAAAGACGTAAAAAGAGAAGCTGCCTGAAACATAACCCCGCACTGCCTTCTTATATTGTTTTTTTCTTCTATATCGGCTTTTTCTATCTTTGTGCCCAATATCTCTATTGAACCCTTAAAATCTTGAAGCATAAGTATAGACCTTACGAGTGTTGATTTACCCGAACCACTTTTTCCAATTATTGCATATATATCTCCATCCCGTATGGATAAATCTATCTTATCATATATCACCTTACCGCCTATTATAGTTGTTAAATCTTTAATCTCTATTATATTCCCGCCCATCTAAATAAAACCGAAAATATTGCATCTGCCGCTATAACCGAAAAAATACTGTCAACAACACTAATTGTAACATTTTTACCGATACTTTCCACGTTTCTCTTTGTTCTAAAACCCTTGTAGCAGCCAATTGTAGCTATCAAAAAAGCAAATATGGGTGTTTTTATAAAGCCAGCTATCATTATTTTATCTGTCAAAACAACCTGAAGTCTCAAAATGAAATCGTACGGAGTAACGTTGAGCGATAGATACGCAACAATCATTCCTCCGACTACACCCATAATATCTGACAATACAACGAGTAGCGGCATAGATATGACCATAGAAACTATCTTAGGAAAAATAAGCACATCAAAAGGTTTTAAACCCATTGTTTTTATTACATCTATCTCTTCTGTTACCTTCATTATGCCTATTTGAGCCGTATATGAGCTTGAGCTTCTTCCTGCCATTGTTATAGAAACCATCAACGGTCCAAGTTCTCTAATTATCGAGATAGAGATAAGATCAACTATAAATATGTTTGCACCAAACTCTTTTAATCTAATAGAACTTTGATACGCTATAACAATACCTATCAATAAAGATAGCACAGATATTATAGGTATGGCATTTATTCCCATTCTTTCTATATCACTTGCTATGGATGTCAACTTTATCCTTTTGGGATTTAAAACTATTTTTATTAGATCTACAAATGATTCTCCAATGAAAGCAAAAAACATATAAAGTTCGAGTGCTCTCAGATATGAACCATAGCCCAATGAGTAAAAAAAGCCCTCTTTTTTCTCTTTTATTACATTTGCTTTGATATTTTTCCTTACCATTTCAAGTAATTTACACGTTTCTTTGCTGCAATGTATTTCCACACTATTTTTAGAAGCAAATTCCGACAAAAATACAAGTACGGACGTATCAACTTTTTCTATTTTCTCTATGTTTATTATCTTAATAGTCTCTGAAATGTTATCTAAATAAGTTATTAATTTGGGCAATGTTTTATATGTTGCACTGCCGCTTATAATAATTGTCTCATTTTCTATGGCAGCTTCAAACATTCTATGCAATTACCTTCTCAAACTTTTCCATACTTTCTTTGGTTCCTACACATATAATTGTTGAACCAGCTTCTATTGTGCATGTACCCGTAGGGTTGAATATTGTGTCTTGCGATTTTGTTACAATAGCTATTATTATTATATTAAAGTTACTCCTTATATCCGTCTCCATTATTTTTTTATTAGCATACGGTGAATGGCTTGAAATATAGAATTCTCCCATCTCAATGGTTTGATCTGATTGCATAACAATAGAAACAAACTCCGCCGTGCGGGGAGATATAAGCATTCTTGAAATATTATATCCGCTTGATTGGTATGGAGAAATTGTCTTTGCACCCAATTTAATGAATTTTTTTACGGAGGATTCAGTATTTGCCCTTGCTATTGCCAATATCTCCTTATTCTCATCTTTTGCTGTTATTAGTGAATACAAATTATCAGCATCGGAATTCATTACAAGTGCAATGCCTGCAGCCTCTTTTACATTTGCCTTTTTCAATATCTCTTCGTCTGTGGCATTCCCATTTATAACAAGATAGTTATTATCAATAGCCTCCTGCACTTTATCCTTATCAGATTCTATGATAACAAAGGTCTTATGGTATCTTGCAAACTCTTTTGCAACAACCTTGCCTACCCTGCCATATCCGCATATAATATAATGATTTCTTAATTTTTCTATCTTTCTGTCCATCGTACCCCCCAAATTTAGTTTAAGCTTCAACAATCTGTCGGTAAATCCTGTTGTAACGATACCTGTTATCAAAGCTATAATTGATATTCCCAAAATCATCAAAAATGAAGCAACCGCTTTTCCTATATCTGTGACAGGCCTTATATCACCATATCCCACGGTCGTTATTGTGACGATGCTCCACCAGAAAGCATCAAACAGATTATGGAGTTGAGGATTCACCTTATGCTCAAGCGAGAACATCGTTATAGATGCAGCAAATACAAAAAAAATGTATATAAAAAATACCGTACTCAGCTCAAACGCCTTTTCATTTATAGTCATTATCATCTCTTTTATGCTCTCGCTGAATCTGGAAATTTTGCCTATCCTTGCAATCAGTATGATAATTCTGTATGGATAAGGGAAAAAATAGTACGGTATAACAGATAATATATCCGCAGCAGTTGCAAAAGACATAATATACTTTACTAAAGAGTATAACTTTCTTTTTTTGCACTCCTTGTATGTCATAAGAAACCTTAATGCCATTTCCAATAAGAATATAAATATAGTAGCAATTTCTACAACTCTATAAATCCTTGGTGAGCCTATGTATATAGGTATGGCTTTATCATATCCAAGTATTGAAATTATGGACAGAAATATAACAAATTCCATAAACAGATTAAAATACCTAGAAGGGGTTGAATTGCTGTAGAATGTCTCTCTTATTTTCATAACGAAATTATTATCCCTATAATCTACAAATTATACCTATTTTTAAACTTCCCAATCCAAAACCCTGTAAGAGATAGCTTCTTTTATGTGGCTTGATTTTATACTATCAAAGCCGTCCAAATCGGCTATAGTTCTCGCTATTTTTAATATTTTGGAATAGCTCCTTGCAGAAAATGCAAATTTGTCTATGGCCAGTTTGAGTATATTGTTCGATTCGTCGTCAAGTATGCAGTATTTTTTCAAATCTTTTTCATTCATTTGTGCATTATGATTGATAGGTGCATTTCTAAATCTTTTTTCCTGTATTTTATGGGCCTCTTTAACAATCTCTCTCATATTCTTCGAGGATAGCTCATCTGAATCGTTAGAGCTCATATCTTTATAATCAACCTCAGGAACATTGACCTGTATATCTATTCTATCAAGAATAGGGCCTGATATCCTCTGCCTATACTTTTTTATCTGCATAATAGTACAGGAGCACTCCCTCTTTTTTGAACCATAATAGCCGCATGGACATGGATTCATTGCTGCAACAAGCATAAAACGCGAAGGATATGTTATCTTTGCAGCTGCCCTTGAAACCGTTATTTTTCCATCTTCCATAGGCTGCCTTAAAACCTCTATAACATTGCGTTTAAACTCGGGAAATTCATCTAAAAATAGTATACCGTTATGTGCAAGCGTAACCTCACCCGGTGAGGCATTGATACCGCCACCTATTATGCTTGCATCACTTGATGTACTGTGCGGTGATCTAAACGGTCTTTTGTAGACGATAGGCTTATCTTTATCTAAAAGTCCCATAATGCTATAAATTTTTGTTGTTTCTAATATCTCATCTTCATTCATATTGGGTAAAATTGTCGGTAAACGCTTTGATATCATACTTTTACCCGAACCTGGGGGGCCTATTAATAACATATTATGAAAACCGCTTGCTGCTATTAAAGCTGCTCTCTTTACCTTTATCTGACCTTTTACATCAGAAAAATCCACATCATAATCTATATTGCCCAAATCGGCAGCAGAAAAATCCACGCATTTAGGTTCTACATCAATAATTCCACTTAGAAAATTTATAACTTCCAAAAATGTTCCAAAACCGTATGTCTCTGCACCGCTTAGGGCACCCTCTCTTTCATTTTCTTTGCTGACAATAAGCTTTAAATTGTGCTTTTTGGCAAAAACGCCAATAGGAAATATGCCATTTACGCTCCTTAAACGACCATCTAAGGATAACTCAGCAGCAAAAACATATCCCTTTGTATCAAGATTTATTCCAGATATACAGGCGAGTCCCAGGGCTATGGGTAAATCGAAGTGCGAGCCCTGTTTTTTTAAATCCGCAGGTGCCAGATTAATGGTTATCTTCTTTGGAGGCAGCCTTACACCACTGTTCGTCAATGCATGTAATGCCCTATCCTTACTCTCTTTTGCAGCACCCTGAGCCAGACCTATGATATTTATAGCAGGCAATCCCCTCACTGCATCAATTTCAACATCTATTCCTACAGCATCTATTCCTACAATCAGCGAACTTTTTAATTTTACAAACATCACTACTCTGTTTTTATGCTAACAATGGGTGAGGATTTGCTTTCCTGTCCATATTTGTCTATAGATTTCACCCAATAGTAGTAGGTTGTATTATGTGATATATCTCTGTCTATATATTGATTATCTTTAGTAGTCGCTATATTTTTCTCAATTATCAGATAGTGTCGTCTATACACCTTGTAAAAAACAGTATCCTGCGAACCTTTATCCCAGCTTATCAAAACAGAACCGTCATCTGTCTGTTTAACATTTATGCCAGTAGGAGCTGTAGGCAAAGATTTTGTTGTAAAGGAAACCACATCTTTTGAATCACTCTCAATACCGTCTTTGTCAACTGCATTGACCTTATAGTAATACGTAGTCCCTGGATCAAGGCCCTTGTCCAAATACGTCAATTCAGAAGAACTAACCTCGCCCACCATGGACAGTGATAAAGGGCTTGTACCTCTATATATTTTATATTTAACAACATCAGAAGTTATACTTGGCCACCAGCTTATTAACAGCTCACCCGCGCCTTCAATTCTGCCGGTTATATTTCTTGCAGGATAAGGCTTATATTTTGTAGTAGCTTTTGCATATGATAGAATATCACCCTCAATACCACCGTAATTTACGGAAGTAACAGAGTAGTAATATGTAAAACCGTCTTTAAGTCCCTTGTCTACATAAAAATCATGAAAATGCCCACTGACCCTGCCTATTTTTTTAAACGGACCCTTTTCAGAAAGACTCCTGTAAACATTATAGGCTATTACGCTACCGTTTGAAACAGGTTTCCATTTTATCGTAACCATTTCAGGAAGGCCGCTCTGCGCTTCTATATACGTAGGCGATTCCGGCGCTGGTTCTGTATGGCCTACAACTATAGAATTTGAAGGACCTATACCCTTTTTACCGTATACAACAACTTTGTAGAAATAGTCCATATCGTCACCGAGATGTTCAAGAAAACCGCCTTTGTCAAGATAAAATGTTTTAAATCTATCTTTTATAACGGTCAACTTTTCAAATTCACCATCTTTATGCGTAGCTCTGTATATAATATATCCGTCAACCTTTGAGTCATTAACTGGATCCCACGAAAGAGCAACACTCCTTATACCTCCCTTGGCTTTAATACCGTGCACAGAAGGAAGAGTAGTCAATACAGTTTTTTGAGTCTGAAAAGTCTCACAAGACGAAACAAAAAATAAAACCAAAATAATTGCAAATATCTTCTTCATATCAACCTCCACTTCTCACAATTCTCATTATATCTTCAGGTAATTTGGAGAAAAAAGCAACATATTTGAACGTTGTAGGATGAATAAATCCCAGAAAAAACGCATGGAGGGCTTGGCGCGCTATAATCGCATCCCTCTTCTTATGATATAAAACATCCCCTACGAGCGGATGATTTAAATACTTCATATGCACCCTAATCTGATGTGTCCTGCCTGTAAATAATTTAAACAGTACAACATCCATGCCTGGCAATCTTTTAATAACCTTATATGAAGTTTTTGCATTTTTACCCCTATCGGATACACAAAATTCCTTTCTCTTTACGGGATGCCTCGCTATGGGCTTGTCAATAATTCCCTCCCTATTCTCCATATTTCCATATACAACACCTATATATTTCCTGTCTATGGTATGTGAAAAAAATTGTTTTGCAAGCATAAAATGAGACCTATCCGTTTTTGCCAGAACTATTACACCGCTTGTATCTTTATCTATTCTGTGAACAACACCCCCCCTAATCGGAGCACCCACATCAGACAGTTTTATTCCCCTGTATTTCAATGCTGAAACAACGCTAATCCTTTCTTTGGCAGCTCCGGGATGAACAACCAAGCCTGCAGGCTTATCTACAACTACAATATCTTTATCTTCATAAACTATCCTTATATCTGCATCTTGCGCTTCTATGACATCTTCTTTCACTTTCGGAATGGATATCGATACTACATCATTCTCCCTAAGCTTATAATTTTTCTTTATACATAGACCGTTAATTTTTATGAATTTTTTGTCTATATAATTTTGAATTCTGTTTCTTGGCACATCAAGCACCCTGGAAAGTACAACGTCTATCCTCAAACCCGTATACTCAGGTTTTTGAATAGCAATTACATCATTACTTAAAGTACCGTTCATATAAATTTTGAATTGTAGGTTTATTGTCTACATCTTCAGGATTTTCAGGTGGGGCAAGACTTTCAATAACATCCTTTGTTACACCGTTTGGTATGGGAAACGTTTTTACATCTTTTTGCCTCAAAGCACTATTCATGAATGTTATCCAGATAGGTAAAGCAGCCCTTGCACCTGTTGCCCCCTTAAATATTGTTCTGTTATTATCATAACCAACCCATACTCCACATACAAGATCCGGAGAAAATCCTATAAACCATGCATCCTTGTAATCATTGGTAGTTCCGGTTTTTCCTGCCAAAGGCCTGTTTATGACTCTCGCTTTTCTTCCCGTTCCGTATCCTATAACATTCTTAAGCATGCCAGTTAAAATAAAAGTATCAACCGTATTTGCAACCCTTTTTAACTTAGGCTTGCTTTCATAAAGTGTCTTTCCATATCTATCTACAACCCTTGTAATAAAAATAGGCTCGGGCAACAGTCCGTAATTATCAAACGATGCATATGCCCTGACCATTTCTATCAATCTAACGGACAAGGAACCCAAAGCTATTGAAAGATTATGAGGAATTTTCTCTTCTATCCCCAATCTCTTTGCCGTATTTACAACATTATCTATGCCAACACTGTTTAATAGATTTATAGTTGCCACATTGACGGAATGCACTAAAGCGTACATAAGAGTTACGGTTCCGTGAAATGTGCCTTCATAGTTTCCAGGTCTCCACTCCTTGCCGTTAAATCTGAACACCTCAGGTTTATCCTCTATGGTATCTGTAGGCATATAGCCCTGACTTATAGCCGTCAAATATATAAACGGCTTAAATGAGCTTCCAGGTTGCCTTTCTGCCTGCAAAGCCCTATTAAATTGACTTTTTTCATAGTTAAATCCTCCTATCATAGCCTTTATATATCCCGTTTTAGGGTCCATAGCGAGCAAAGCCCCCTGCAATCCGTCGTAATGTTTTTTTATTTTTAAAATACCTGTCTTTAGAGCTATAAAAGCGTATTTCTGCATTAATGTATCCAATGTTGTGTATACCTTAAGCCCACTTTTGTAAACCACATCCTCTCCAAACTTATCTATTAACCACCCCTTGACGTAATCGGTAAAGTATGGTGCTATAATCAGTCCGAAAAAGTTTGATGATTGTTTTTTCAATACAACCTTGCTGTTCATAGCTTCTTTGTACTGGCTAAACGTTATAAAATGGTTCTCATACATCCTTTTTAATACATATATCATCCTTTCCTTTGCCTTTTGGGGATGCTTGTAGGGATTATATGCACTTGGAGCTTGAACAAGACCTGCCAAAATGGCACTTTGCGGTATGGTTAGATTCTTTGCATGCGTATCAAAATATGTTCTTGCCGCTGATTCTATACCCCAGGCTCTGGCTCCAAAATATACAGTATTTAAATACAATTCAAGTATCTGATTTTTTGTCAACTGTTTTTCCAATCTATATGCCAAAATCACCTCTTTTATCTTTCTTGTTATGGTTTTTGAGGGTGTGAGATAGATATTTTTAACAAGCTGTTGTGTTATTGTGCTGCCACCCTGCACTATTTTTTTATGTACTATATCCGTAATTAAAGCTCTAAACATACTGATTAAATCTATAGCCCCATGGTCGTAAAACCTTGCATCTTCACTTGCTAAAATGGCATACTTCATATTCATAGAAACTTGACTTAGTTTAACCGGTATCCTGTTTTGCAGCCCAAAGCTGCCTATTAATTTGTTATCCGAAGAATAAACGGTTGTTGGAATAGGCAGAATATTAACAGAAACAACATTATTAAAATCCTTTTTAGCACTTACATAGATTGAAGCAATATAAAAAAATGTAAACAGAGAACCTATAAATATCAGAGAAAGAACAAATAAAAATATAATCTTTAAAAATTTTTTTACAATCATTGCAATTCTATATCGAAAGTTAGAAAAACATCCGTATTAAGCCACATTCTTTCTTTTTTTAAAATCAGTTTTAAGTAATAAACAACCCCATTTAAATCACCTTTTTGAGCCTGCAAAATCACCTTTGCCATGTAGGCATTGTATAGGTTATCTCCCTTTAAAATTGATTTTGTAAAAAAATTATCCGCAACATTAGGGTAATTATCAAGTAGATATCCAATACCAAGTTTGTAGTAATCCTCAGCCGAATATGGCTGTATGTCAAAAAGCGCCCTGTATGATTCCTCGTAATTTTTCATCATCAAATAATAGTCCGATATGGTTCTTTTGATAAAGTTTGTCGGGTAGTACTTATAAAAATATTTGAGTATAGTTAAATTCGATGATGTATCTATGTCTATATTAACCTTTCTTGCAAATTCCTTCTCCAATTTCAAGAATACCAAATCATCGTTTAAGGCAGATTTTACAAGTAAAAACATGCGCTTCTCATTTTCCGTAAACCCATTAAGGCTTCCAATGGAATTGCCAACTATTAAAGAAGCTAACAATCCTACATAATTCATATCCTTATTCTTTGTATTTAAAGATTTTAATTTCAATAAAAATTGTTTCATATTTTTTACTGCTTCATTATGATGGCCATTTAGTTGTTCTGCTATAAAAATACAAAAATAGGGTAGCGGGAAATCAGGGTAGGCATTTTTAAGCTGCTGCAAAATAGAGTATGATCTGTCCAAATTATGATTTTTTAGGTACATTATAGCAACATTATACAGAAGCAAAGGGTCTGTATCAACCTTAGACAAAGCCCTCTTATAATACAACAGTGCATTCTTAAAATCTCCATTGGTGTAAAATTTAACGGCTCTTTGGGACAAAAGCCTGGCTTCAGCAAACATAGCCGAATTTCTATAGCTTGCTCTTGCCTTCTGTGGCAATCCAAGACCTTCATACAGATCACCGAGTTTTATCTCATTAGCACTATCCTTCGAAACAAATTTTATGGGTTTTAAATACATATTTAGAAACTCGGCTGCAAGCATATAGTTTACATTTTTTCTTTTTATATAATCATTTGGTGTTATATTTGATTTTACAACAGGCAAAATTTTAAAATGGGCATAGCATTCTTGATTCTGTTCTTTGTTTAAATTCAAAAAATCATTAGCCGCCTTGAATTTATGAACATGCAGAAAAAGTAAAAACGACAAATAATTTTTGCATACTATTTTGTCAAAGTCCATATAGTACGTTTTCGTAATACCTTTCATGGCTTTTTTGTATTGATGCTTTTGTGTTTCTATCAGCATTTTATTGTAATACACGCTTCCCATCGAATATGTATTAAGTGCAGCTTTAAAATATTTTAAAGCTTTATCCAACTCCCCGTTTTTCATATACATATCGCCAGCTAAACTCTTCATAAGAGGAGATTCCGGATATTTGTTAAATAATTGTTGAATCTGTTGATAATTTTTATTTACAACAAAATCGTAGTAAGAGCTCATCAAAGACCATTCTTTTTTATCTATCTGCTTATTTTTAAGTATGTTCAAAACATTCTCTGCTTTATCATACTCCCTATTTGCCATAAAAGCCCTGAATAGATTTATATATCCCATAACATAGTTGGGATTGTTCTCTATGCTAAGCTCCAGATATTTTTCTGTTTTGTCTATTAAATACTCTTTCGCCTTTCTAACATTGCCCATCTTCAGATATATATATCCTATTCCATAGTAGGATAAATAAAGGTCAACACTTGCCTGTTTCAATTCATTTATCGCAGATTGATATTTACCTTTTTCCTGGAATCTCAATGCATTTATAAAATGCGCATCAACTACCGGATTGTAACGAACTCTTTTATTTGTTTTTTGTACTTTTTTAACTACAACCTTTTTTTCTATTTTAGGCTTAGATTTTACCTCTTTAGGCTTTTGATTTTGCTTTTTGCCATGAAATACAAAAAAAACGATTAAAGCTACAATAAATACTATTAAGATTGATAAAACTAATATTATAAGATTTTTTTTGGAAGTGGGTGGGAAAGAGCCTGGTTTTTCTTCAGACTCTTCCACATCCTCACTTTTTTTTTCGGCTTGTTCTTCTTTTGTTTCTTGCTCTTTTTCAGTTTCCTTCTGCTCTTTCTCTTTATCCTCTTCCAAATCTTCTATGATTATAACTTTCTCTTCTTGTTCTTCTTTTGCCATAGATTATTTAAGAGATGCCAAAAACTCTTTAAATACTTGCATTCCTTTTTTTATTGTTTCCATATCGGTGGCAAAAGATATTCTGACAAAATCATCATCCCCGAAAGCAACACCAGGCACAACGGCAATTTTCGCTTCTTCAAGAAGAACCATGGAAAAATCCATAGAATTATTTATTATTTTACTGTTATATTCCTTGCCATAGAACCGTGATACATTTGGAAAAACATAAAAAGCACCCTTTGGTGTAACGCAAGTTATGTTTTCTATTTCATTAAGAGCACCAACTATATAATCTCTTCTTTCCTCAAATTTTTTTCTCATCATTGCAACACTGTCCTGAGGTCCGTTTAATGCCTCAAGGGCAGCTAATTGAGACATGGATGCAGGATTCGATGTGCTCTGCGATTGGAGCTTGGTCATAGCTGCAATAACCTCTTCATCACCGCACGTATAACCTATCCTCCATCCAGTCATAGAATAGGATTTGCTTGTACCGTTAACGATAAGTGTTTTTTCTCTTGCATAATCGGATAACGTTGCAATGCTTACGGGTTTATAGCCGTCAAATACAATATCCTCATAGATTTCATCCGATATTATCCAGATATCATGCTTCTCTGCCAAATCAGCTATAAATTGCAAATCTTCTTTGCTGTAAGTAGCACCTGCAGGATTTGACGGATTGTTCAAAAGTATCATCTTAGTTCTATCCGTTATGGCTTTTTCAAGATCCTCCCTATTTAGCACAAAATTGTTTTCTTCTTTTGTTCTTACTATTACAGGTGTTGCTCCTGTAAATTTAACAATGGCTTCATAAGTTACCCAATACGGTGCAGGAATTATTACCTCATCTCCCTCTTCAAGCATTACCGCCCCTATGTTATACAAAGAGTGCTTTGCTCCCACAGATATACATATCTCGCTGCGTTTATATTCCAAACCATTCTTATTTTTTTCTTTTGCCACTACAGCATCCTTAAGTTCATTGATACCACCAGCGGCCGTATACTTTGTAAATCCGCTTTTAATAGCCCTGATGCCGGCTTCTTTTACATTGTCTGGTGTATCAAAATCAGGCTCACCCGCTGAAAAACTCAAAACATCTATGCCCGATGCACACATATCCTTAGCCTTAGCACTAATACCTATCGTCATAGAAGGTTCAATTACACCAATGCGTTTATTTAACTTATTCTTGCTCATATTACAACACTCCCCTACTAAAAGATTTCTCCTTCATATATTTTACAACAATATCCGGAACAAACTGTTCTATATTTCCACCGTTAAAAAAAACGTCTTTTACTATAGAAGAACTAAGAAATGAATATTTTATATACGGCATCATATATATCATTTCAATCTCACTATCAAGTCTTCTGTTCATAAAAGCCATTTGAAGCTCATATTCAAAATCTGAAACAGCTCTCAATCCCCTCACAATGACATTGGCATTTTTTTGTCTTGCAAAATCAATAAGCAAACCCTGAACGCCTTCAACGGCAACATCAACCAAGCATCTATTGTTTTTCATAACCTCTTTTGTTATGTTAATTCTCTCATTGAAATCAAACATAGGTTTTTTACTGCTATTTATTGCAACAGCCACAATCACTCTGTTAAAAATTTTCTTTGCTCTTTTTATAATATCAACATGCCCGTTTGTAATAGGATCAAATGTTCCAGGAACAATAGCTATTTTATTATCCATTTGTAACCTCAAAATAATCCAGACTGTTTTTACCGAAATTTTTACTTTTAATCTTCTTAAAATCCAAAAATAGATTATCCAAACCATTATCCTTTAAATGTTCGATGCAAACTATAGCATTTTTATTCACATTTCCAAAGAACTCTTTTAAAAAGTTGTTTATATCAAAATTATATGGAGCATCAATATAAACCAAATCAAACACCTTCATCTTTGGGCTTTTAACAAACTCATCGGCACTCGTTTTAAACACCGTAACCTTATTATTGCACCCTATAGAATCAACGTTTTTCTTTATTATTTCTACGCTTCTGAATGATTTATCCACGAAAACAACCTCTTTTGCCCCTCTCGATGCTGCTTCAAACCCTATAGAACCCACTCCTGCAAAAAGATCTAAGAATATACTCCCTACAACTGCCTGGCTAACCGTGTCGAAAAATGACTTTCTTACTATACTTCTTGTGGGCCTTAATTTTTCATTCTTTATATAACTAATTTTCTTATGTTTAAAATCGCCGGCTAAAATTCGCATTTTCTTAAAATACTAAATCTTTCCGTTTTAACATGCGATTTAATATACAAAAATTCATTTGGATTGCCAACAGTTTTTTTATTCGAATTCATATCATAGAGCTCTTTTATCTCAATTCGTACAACATTCAGACCCTTTGTAAAAATTTCATATTCACCGGGTGTAATTTGGTTTCTTATTCTTATAAATATTTTTCCGTCCCTGCAGTACTCAACCACACCCACAAAACTACAATCACGTTCATATCCGGACGATTTCAGGTACTGCATGGGATGGTTTGTATAAAAACCCAGGGAGTACGGCCTGTGGCTGATTTTTGCAAGCTCTTCCATATAAAACCCAAGCCTGCTTTTAAAGTTTCTCCCCTCCAAAATATCGTCTATGGCGCTACGATAAACAGCTGTAGAAACAGCAGTATAATAAACACTCTTCATTCTTCCCTCTATCTTTAGAGATTTTACGCCGGCATCAATAATCTTGTCCAAGACAGGTAAAGCACACATATCGTGAGAATTGAATATAAATGTTCCTTCACTGTGTTCTTCTACGTCAATAGGCTCATCCTTCCTTTTTTCTTCAACAACCGTATACCGCCACCTGCAGCTTTGTGCACAGTCACCCCTATTCGCACTCCTTCCTGTCAAATAGGCACTCAAGAAACATCTGCCCGAATAGGACATACACATTGCACCATGTACAAAGGCTTCTAATTCAACCTTGCTGTGTTTTGCAAACATCCTTATATCTTCAATGCTCAGCTCTCTTGCCAGCACAACCCTTTGAACGTTAAACGATTTTAATAGATTTGCCGCATATGCATTTGTTATATTTGCCTGTGTGCTTATATGAACTGGAATACTGCTAAATTTATTAACTATACTCAAAACACCAAGATCGGATACTATGAGAGCATCTGGCGGATAGTTATTTAAAAACTTTACAAATTCAATCAACCCTTCAGCTTCTTTGTCAAGTATGTACGAATTGAGCGTAAGATAGAATTTTTTGTTGAATTTATGTGTAAAATCTACTGCCTTTTTTAGTTCTTCTTTATCCAGGTTTCCAGCTCTTGAACGTAGCCCAAACTGTTTATAGCCTGAATATACAGCATCTGCACCATAATTTATAGCTATTTTTATCTTTTCAAGATTACCACCGGGCGAAAGAAGTTCAATACCGTTCATTGGACAAAATTATATACACCGTGATTTATTTTACAAATTATTTTATTGGTCTTACAGCATAATGGTGCAGTGAAAAATCTGATATATCTGCAAAAAGTGGTGCCGCAACCGTACCCCCGTAAGAACCACCCTTTTTAGGATTAAATATAGAGACAACAATAACGATTTTTGGCTCATCTGATGGTGCGAAACCCGCAAAGGATGCTATATACTCCTTTGTTTTATAACTACCCTTCTTCGGAACCTGAGCCGTGCCTGTTTTGCCTGAAACAGGGTAATCTTCCACAGCAGCCCTCATTCCCGTTCCGTTTTCAACAACACTTCTTAAAATATTCTTAACCTTAACGACCGTTGAATCCTTTAAAATCTTTTCTTTATGGCTTTTGTACGTATATATATCTTTAACTCCATCCCTTATAAATTTTATAAAATGCGGCTTCACTCTGTATCCTCCATTTGCAATAACAGAGTAACTTACGGCAAGTTGGAGAGCCGTGACGCTAATGCCTTGCCCAAAAGCCATATTAGCCAAACCTACATCACTAATATTAAATATATCTTTTACTATACCTCTTGATTCCGATATTGTATCTATGCCGGTTTTATAGCCGAAACCGTACTTAATCAGATACCTGTAAAATACCTTTTTACCCAATTTTAACGCTATCTTTGCGCTTCCTATATTGCTTGAATGTATAAAAACATTGTCAAAATCCAGCCATTTGAATCTATGCACATCGTGTATAATCTTATTTTTAAACCTCCATCGGCCATTTTCACAATACAACAACTCATTTCCCTTAAAAATCCCCGAATCCAGAGCCGCAGAGAGTGTAATCAATTTAAAAACACTACCAGGCTCAAAAACATCAGCCACAGCCCTGTTTCTTATATAATCATATTTGTAATTATAATACTTATTATTATCGTAATAGGGATATGAATCCATTGCTATAACGGAACCGTCATATGGATTCATAACAATTACTACCCCACTGTCCGCAGCGTATTTTCTTACTGTTTTTGCAAGATTTATATGAACAAAATCCTGCACATCTTTATCTATGGAAGTATATATATCATATCCGTTTGGGGGTATTTCAATCGTTCTTTGCTTATACACATCAAAAGGAACCATATCTTTCTGAACAGCCGCTCTGAGATATCCGTTGTAGTACTTTTCCAATCCCTCGGCGCCTTCACCATCTGCAAAACAAAAACCTATATCATGAGAGGAGTATTCACCGTCTGGGTAATACCTCTTAAACCCCTTAATAAATCCGAAACTGTTAGGCACAAAGGATTTTGATAAGGTATTAAATTCGTTAAGTGTGAGGTTTTTCTTTAAAACAACAAAACGTTTTTTTCTGTTGCTCGCTATTTTACCCTCTACATATTCGGGTGTTTTGGATATTATACTTGAAAGCCTCTCAATAAATTTTTTAACCTTCTTTACATAATCGCTGTTATCTCTATGCTTTATATGGAACTCAATATCCCTATAGTAATAATTCGGATCAACAAAAACCGTATATGATGGATAATCCATTGCAAGAATATTGCCTGAGGAATCATAAATATATCCCCTTTTGCCCTTTTGCTGCATGATACAAAACATATTACTTGTGTATTTTTTAATATATTTTTCGTGGTTTAAAATTGAAACATCGAATGCCTTTATTAAAACCACCAAAAAAAGTATAAATATAAGAAATCGTATAGCTTTATATCGTTTTACAATCAATATACTACTTGTATATCTCCGGATTTTGCCACTTTTAAATCTTTGAAGTTGGCATGTAAAACAATGTTATTGGCATTAAAAATTCTCTCTTTTTCCAACATTAGATAGTTGGCTTTGAGCTTTAATTGAGCAAGTTTACTTTTTTTTGTATTTATTACGTGTTGGCAGTGCGCTATTGAACTATTTTGATAAGCAATAGTATAAATAAAGGCGGATATAACTAAGATTATAAATAGATAAGGAAGCGGAATGGAAATTACCGATGTAGCACTCTGTTTTCTGGCATCTACTCTCACATTATTTCTAACAACACTCTCTGCATAATCAATCATTTTCACCCGCCTCCTTATTATTATTAATTTTTATAGCGCATCTGAGCTTAGCGCTACGGGCTCTTCTATTTGAAAAAACCTCTTCTTTTGTTGGGATAATTGGTTTTTTGTTGATTAATCGCACGACTTTTTGCTGCTTAAAATCTCTAAATACGTTTTTAACTATCCTGTCTTCGAGAGAATGAAAAGATATTGCACAAATAATCCCATTTATCTTCAACAGTTCCACACCGTCGATTAAGCCTTTTTGAAGACTTTCGAGTTCATCATTCACAACAATTCTCAATGCCTGAAATGTTCTTGTTGCAGGATGGATTTTTTTGTAAAGATTTTTAGGAACAGAATTTTCAACTATATCCGACAGTTGTTTTGTTGTGTATATAGGCCTATTTTTAACTATATTCCTTGCAATTCTTCCTGCAAAGTGTTCCTGTCCATACAGTCTTATAATATTTGCCAGCTCATCCTCATCCCAACTATTGACTATCTTTTGGGCAGTTAAAGGTTTGGTTCTATCCATGCGCATATCCAGAGGGCTATCTATAAGAAAAGAAAAGCCGCCCTCTTTAGATTTAAGCTGGTCCAACGAAGTGCCTAAGTCCATCAAAATGCCGTCAACTTTATTAAAACCCAATTCTTTTATCCTGAGTAAACAGTTGGAATAATCGTCATTTATCAATATAAGCCTGTCGCCAAATTCGTTTTTTAATGTTTCCTCGGCATGTTTTATGGCGTTTATGTCTTTATCAAATGCTATAACAACACCATCGGGAGAAGATTTTTCCAAAAGTTTTCTTGTATGTCCGCCAGCTCCAAGCGTCATATCTATATAAATACCCTTATTCTTAGGGCTTACTGCAAATATAGTTTCGTTCAATAAAACACTTCTGTGCTGCATTAGAATATCCCCAAATCTTCAATTTCATTGGCAAGTTCATCTTCAGAGGAACGCAATGCTGCAAATTCCTCTTCCCATTTGGACTTAGACCAGATTTCTATGTGATCCAGATTACCTAATATTACCGCTTCCCTCTCTATTGCCGTATCTTCCCTTAATACCGATGGAATCAGTACCCTACCCTGTCTGTCTATATTTACATCCTGAGCCGAAGAAAAGAACATCCTTTTAAAACGTCTTGCCGATTTGTTTGTGAGTGGTAGATTTACAGCCTTTTTTTCCAACTCCTCCCACACGTCCTGCGGATAGGCGTATATACATTCATCGAACAGCGTCATAACCAAAATACCGATGTGCCGACTACTTAAGATATCTTTAAATTTAGGGGGTATTTTAACCCTTCCTTTATCGTCTATTGCATATTCGAATCTTCCTCTAAACATCCACTAACACCCACTTTAAACCACTTTTTACCTTTATTTACATCGGATGTCAAGTAAAAAACTTGAAATTGTTATCTTTTTAGCTTTTCTACAAAAAAACAGTAATACACTGTAGATAAAATAGGTTTTTATATAAAATATTAAAGTTACTACTCTATGAGATCATTGCAGAAGTGTATAATTTCTTATCAAGCTCTTGAAACGAATAGACCTAAGCACCCCACACCCAAAACCCCACACTCACACATACACATACATCTTGAGTTGAAAGAGTTTGATAAGATATATTATATTGTTATTGAGCTATTGTGCAATGGTGTCTAAATAGATTTTCAAGGTTTTTCTTTACTTTTGGTATTAATGATATATATTTACTGGGTTTTGTGTAATTCTGGTTTGGTTTTTTTAGCGTAAATAAAATGGAAAAATCTCGCATTTTTAAAGGTTTGTTATACTCATTTATATCCGCTGCTTCCTTTGCAAGTTTGGCAATATTTATAAAACTTGGCTACGATAGCAGCTTAACAACCCAGCAAATGTTGTTCTACAGATTTACATTTGCTGCAATATTTATGTTTGTATTTCTGATTATAAAACAGCCAAAAAGCTTAAAGCCTACAAAAAAATTGATTAAAAAGTCTGTAATAACCGGCGGTTTTTTGTACACTGCTCAATCTTTCTGTTTTTTTAGTTCCATAAGATACGTGTCTCCTTCTGTAACAGAACTATTGCTGTATCTATATCCCGCTTTCGTCACACTTCTTGCAATAGTTATATTTAAAGAAAGATTAAGTTTTTTTAAAATTATATATATAATTTTGGTTATTCTTGGGTTTATATTTATATTTAATGATGCACTGCATTCAAGGTTAAGATTGCTTGGCGTTGTATTTGGCATTGCGGCAATGATTATATACAGCATATATCTTATTGTAATTCAACAGTTTCTAAGAGATGAATTTCCGCTTGCCTTGACATTCTATACAATACTCTTTGCGGCTTTATCATTTTTGCTGATATTTCATCATGGAATAGGTTTGCCATCATTCACACAGCTGAAGATTATTGTATCACTGAGTCTTGTTTCAACCGTTATTGCAATAGCTTTTTTATTTGCTTCAATAGAGATTATAGGCTCATCGCTGACAAGTATTTTTTCATCCTTTGAACCTGTAATTACAATATTTTTAAGTATGGTAGTATTAAATATAGGCATGAACGAGTACCAAATTATCGGAGCATTTTTGATACTAACAGGTGTTTTTCTTGCAAACCTATATCACTTAAAATTGGAAAAAAAGCTATGAAGATAAAGCAGGAACAGATAGCAGATCTGCTTTTACTGTCTGTCACTATATTTTGGGGCTCTACATTTATAATAGTCAAAAAATCCATAGAAATTATGCCTACATTTGCTTTTTTATCCATAAGATTTTGGCTTGCAAGTTTTATACTATCTCTCCTGTTTTTTAGAAAATTTAAAAAAATTGACAAAAACATATTAAGAGATGGTTTTCTTCTTGGAAGTATGCTGTTTTTATCCTATGCTTTTCAAACAGTGGCGTTGAAGTATGCAATGGCAAGCGTTGTAGGATTTTTGACGGGTTTAAATGTTGTAATAGTACCATTTTTATCGGCATTTGTAATAAAAAAGGTGCCGTCGGTGTACTCACAAATAGGTGTTATACTTGCTCTAATCGGAGTTGCTATGATGTCTTTGGACGAAAATTTTTCAATCTCTTTCGGTGCTTCACTCGCTATTGTATGTGCTATATTTATATCTATCCATATTATTATGACAGACAGATTTTCAAGAAGATACGATACATATCTTTTGACAACAATTCAAATTACCGTTTTGGCTGTACTTTCGACCATTGTATCACTTGTAAAAGAACCATACATCATACCTAAATCCTTAAATTCATACTTAATATTTTCATTTGCAATAACATCAATTTTTGCAACTGTATATGCGTTCATAATACAAACAACAATGCAGAAATATACAACACCTACAAAAACGGCTTTGATTTTTACAATGGAGCCCGTCATGTCGGGTGTATTCGGATATCTTTTGGGTAACGAAATCTTGCCTTTTCGGGGCTATTTTGGCTCATTGATAATATTTTTAGGTATTCTGATAGCTGAATTCGGCTATATAATATTCAAGAGAGAAAAAATATAAACTCTAAAGACCTTCTTCATTAAGCTTTCTTGTCTGTTCGTCTATAGTGAGTGCCTCTATCAACTCATCCAAATCGCCCTCCATAATCGCATCAAGCTTATAGAGAGTCAGATTGATTCTATGGTCAGTAACTCTGCCCTGAGGAAAATTATATGTCCTGATCCTTTCAGACCTATCTCCACTGCCTATTTGCTGTTTTCTGTCTTTTGCCCTTTCCTGCTCAGCTTGCTGACGGTACATGTCGTACAGCCTTGCCCTCAGCACTGTCATAGCCTTATTTTTATTTTTTAGTTGAGATTTCTCATCTTGACAGGTTACCACAATATTTGTAGGAATATGCGTAATTCTAACGGCAGAATCGGTTGTGTTGACGCACTGCCCTCCATGTCCTGTGGCTCTGAAAACATCAATTCTCAAATCCTCTTGTTTTATATCAACATCAACCTCTTCCGCTTCAGGCAAAACCGCAACAGTAGCAGCTGATGTATGTATTCTTCCCTGAGATTCCGTAGTAGGCACACGCTGCACTCTGTGCGTTCCGCTTTCATACTTAAATTTGGCATAAGCACCCTTACCTTTTATATTGGCTATAATCTCCTTTATACCACCTGAATCAGAGAGACTTTTTTCCATTATCTCTATTTTAAAGCCTTTGTTTTCAGAGTACTTTGTATACATTCTGAACAGATCTGCAGCAAACAGAGCCGCCTCTTCGCCGCCTGTACCGGCTCTAATCTCCAAAATTACGCTCTTGTCGTCAGAGGGATCTTTTGGAATAAGTAACAGTTTAAGCTCATCTTCAAGCTGTTTCAATCTATCGGTAGAGTTTTTTAGTTCATCTTTGGCAAGTTCTTTTAACTCTTCATCTTTGAGCAGCTCTTTAGCCTCTTCTATATCTTTTAATGTTTTCTTATATTTCAATGTTTTCTCATGTATTGGCATAAGCTTCTTTAGCTCTTCATTCAGTGACTTGTATTTATCTAAATCTTTCATTATATCCGGCGCACTTAAACTCTGCTGTAGTTCTTCATATCTTTTCTCGAGACTGTTTAATTTGTCAATCATATCTTTACCTCATTATATTAGATTTTATCTTCAAAAGGTCTATCTTTTCATATGGCATTTCTAACGGTTTTACAATCCTATTAACACCTTTATATGTATATTTTATCAATTCAGCTTTTTTTGAGTAACGTTTGAGTATCGAAGCTGCAATATTCATTTCATACTCATTGGGCTTTTCAATAAAAATTCCAACTGCTCCGGGTGCATTTAAACATTCTAGGAGCGGCAATTCATCTTTAGCGAAACTCAACAAACGCTCACTTTCATTTTGATTTCTTGAAACTACAAAACGCTTTGAATTTATTCTAAAGTGTCTGCCTATGTTTAAAAGCTCAATTTCGTGCGCACTCCTATAGCCGTATTTTAGCATATCTTTTACCCTTAAAGCAAAGGCTGCATCTGTAAGCAGACAGCCGCCAGCGGGCGGTTCAAACGATATTATACCAAATTTTCTCGCCAATTCTATCTGCTGCTTTCTTGAACGTCCCGTTATGCAAAATAACTTTTCTTTGTCTATTATACCTTCCTCTTCCATTTTTGTCTTTTGTAAACATTTTGCAGAAAGCGGCCTCAATACCAGATCACTCAAGCCGGCTCTCTTTTCTATGCTGCGTAGTATGGAGTATGACCTCTGGCTCATCGGCCTTTGCCCCAAAACCTCACCTGTAACAACAAATGTTGCACCTATTTCTTCCATAAATTTTTTTGCTTGCTTAAAGAAAAATATTTTGCAATCTATACAGGGATTTAAATTTTTGCCGTATCCAAATTCAGGATTTTTTACAATTTCAATATACGATTTATCATCTCTGACAATTTTAAGGTCAAATAGCTTGCTGTGATTACTGTTTAATGTTAGCTGAAAGAGTTGTTTTTTTAGATGTTCTCTATCTTTTTTATAGAATGGTGTCTCTATAAATAGAGGGTAAACGGAGAAACCCAAAGATAGCATTGTATGTACGGCGATTAGACTATCCAATCCACCTGAATACAAAACAACGCATTTTTTATTAAACAATCCCATAAATCTTGTTCTATTAGAAATTAATCCATACTGTATATTGCTGGTAAATCCCTATAATCTTCATTATAGTCCATGCCAAAGCCCACAATAAATCCTTTATCCAAATCAAACAGATAGTAATCGGGTTCTATATTCTCCTCTCTTCCTTCATGTTTATTAACCGCAACGCAAATTTTACAGCTTTTTGCGCCAAGGGACATAAGAAATTCCTTAACCCTCTTCATTGTCTGTCCGGTATCCAATATATCATCGACAATAATGCAATACTTATCCTTCAAGCTTACGGAGGGCTTTTTTAACCAAATCAGCTCTCCCCTGCTTTGTTTGCCTTCGTAACTTTTAACCCTAATACTATCACGTATATTTTTTATCTTTAATTTATCCACAAGCTTTTCAAAGAAGGGTTTTCCGCCCTTTTCTATGTAGATTATAACAACATCCTTGTCTTTATAGTTGCTGTTTAAAGTATCAGCCAGCCTGCTTACTCTGGATTCAATCTCATTCTCATCAAAAAGTAGTTTCATCCTCTATTTCTCCACTATATCTATTTTTTCTCCGCATTCCGGACATTTTCCGTCCTTTATGCGGTTTTCCACTATATCAAAACCGTAACGTTTTATCAATAACTTACCACATCTGGGGCAATATGTATTTTCATAGTCACTTCCGGGTATATTGCCTGTATATACATACTTTAATCCCATTGATTTGCCTATACGTACAAGATTTTTGATAATTTCAACATTAGTAGGAGGCACATCTTCCATTTTGTAGGCAGGATAGAATCTGCTTAAATGCCATGGAATTGCAGGATCCAGTTCATATATCTGTTCTGCTATTGATATAATCCCTACGGGTTCTTCGGTAATATTGGGTATTATGAGAGTAGTGGCTTCTACCCATATCCCTTTCTTTTTCATATATTCTAATGAATCAAGAACAGGTTTTAGTCTTGCTCCACCGGCTATTTGAAGATAATAGGCATCAGAAAATGATTTAACGTCTATGTTGACCGCATCTATAAGACCGCACATTTCGTCTATAGCCTCTTTGGTCATGTAGCCATTTGTTACAAATATATTTTTCAGCCCTTTATCTTTCGCAATCTTTGCCGTATCCATAGCATATTCAAAAAAAATCGTGGGTTCAGTGTATGTGTATGCTATAGATTTACATCCATTGACTATGGCATCTTCAACAACATTTTCGGGAGAATAATCCCTACCCACTATCTTTCCTTTATTTTCAACAGGGTATTGGCTAATCTCATAGTTCTGGCAGTATAGGCAATTAAAATTACAACCTACAGTTCCAATTGAATATGCTTTTGTACCTGGTAGAAAGTGAAATAAAGGTTTTTTTTCTATCGGGTCTACAGCTGCTGCTATAGCTTTGGCATAAACGAGCGAGTATAACTTGCCATCAATATTTTCTCTTACTTCGCATTTACCCCTTTTACCATTTTCTATTACACATCTAAAACTGCACAAATCACATCTTACCCTTTTATTGTCTAATTTTTCGTACAAAACAGCTTCTTTCATAAAATTCTCCTTATACGGGCAGTACTATTTTAAATTTAGTTCCGATTCCAGGTTTGCTGTCCACCTCCAAAATTCCGCCTATCAACTCTATAGAATGTTTGGCGATAGGTAGACCTATACCTTTTTTGACATCCCCTCCCGATTTAAAAGGCTTAAATAGATTTTCCAACATTTCTTTGGGCATTCCAAGTCCGGTATCAGATATATTTATCTCTATGGTTTTTTCTTTTTCCCTTATATAATATAGTTCTACAAAGAGCGTACCGCCTCCTGTCATACTTTCAATGCTATCTTCTATTATGTTTGTTAAAGCTATTGTTAGTTTTTGTTCATCTGTCCTTACAGGGGGTGTACTTGCATCTATATCCGTTTTTAATTCTATGTTTTGTTTTTTCATTTTTGCTTTAAATCCATCAAGGATTTTATTTAGAATCTGAGGTATGGATGCGAATTTTAGATTAAGTTTTGTATTACTCATATTCAACAGATTATCTGCAAGCATAGACAGTTTTCTGCTTTCTGACCTTATATAATCAATATATTTTTTAAAATCTTTGGCATTTTTGGCCTTGCTAATCTTTCTATCCAGTATATCTGCCATGCCACCTATTGTCATAATAGGATTTCTAAGTCTGTGTGCTACGCTTTCAGTTAAATCCAGCATGGCTTTTTCCTTCTCTCGCTCTAATAATTGTTTTTGCATACTCTCTATTTTTTTCAACGATTGCTCAAGCTCAATATTTTTTATTCCCAAGGTTCCATTCAGCTGGTTTATCCTTTCCACATATTTTTCAATCACATCACTCAAAAGTCCGGTAGGAAAAGCTATTATTACAAAAGGAACGACATGATAGAGTATATCTATTACATTGTATATTCCCAGTCCGTAATACCGCTGCGCTACAGTGAAAGATATGGCAGCAAATATAGACACAAGAACTGCAAATTTAGTGCCTACTACGAAAGCAGAAAATGTTATTGTAACAAAATATCCTGCGTAGAAAGGACTCGAAGAACCTCCTGTATTATACATAAAATATGATATAACGACTACATCAAATAAAAATGTCGTAAAACAAAAATAACACTTGTACTTGCTTCCTTCATGTATAAAAAATCTTATTATAAAAAAAGCTGTGTAGATTGTTATAATGAGATTATATATAAAAATAAGCCGAATTTTACTACAACTAACAACAAACAGCTGCGGTGTTACTGCCCACAAAACAGCTCCTGATACAGAAACAAGCCTTATAATTAAAATTAATAGGTTTGTTTTTTCTATGGAAATGAAGCGTTCCGTTCTCACTTTTTCTCCCACTAAAAATTGGACAAACAAAGATAATTTGTTATATTGTAGGTTAATTGTTAAGCTCTTTTTTGTCAAATTGTTTTTATCAGCCAGGGAGGCAAATATGCTGAAAAGAGGGAAAAGAACAAAAGGCAGCGTTAGCTGCTCAACATACATAGATAATCTTTCCGCTATTATAGTCTATCTTTTAAATATTTTAAAGACCAACGACAGCATAATAGATGATAAGATAGAAGAGTATAAAAAAATTGTAAAAAGTATAAAATATGAAGAAAATATCGATATATTAGGCACTTTCAGAGATTTAGTAACCGAATTTGTTATAGAATACGATAACTACTTAACGGAAAAAAAGGGTAAAGAAAGCAGATTAATCTTGGGTAATATCAGTATGCTTATAAGTCTTGCAAAAAGACTTGAAAATTCCAAAAAGTGGATAACAACGCTTGATAATATAAAAGAAATCTTAAAAACCAAATTGGATTTGGATTCACTATCAAAAACAAAGGATATGCTTGTAAATTTAGGATATTCAAGCAAAGACACAAGAGATGTTGTCTATAGTGATATAATTGAAATGTTGTTTTCGCTTCTCAATGTTGAAACAGACAGCGACAGAGCAAAGCAGTACCTTGAAAAGATTAAAACAGCTCAAAGAAAGCTTTCTGTCAATCCATACAGTATAGATTCCGCTGATACAAGAGACATACTTAAGGATTTGATAAAGGAGAAAGAGAGGTTAGAAGAAGAATACATACAGTCATTGAATAACAAATTGAGCAAAGCTCTCAAAGCTCTTATATATACCATAACAACATTCAGTTCATCTTCGTCTAATTATGTAGATACATTTCAGGAGCATATAGACGAAATAAACAATACCATATCGACAGAAAATATTGATATAGATGAATTGAGTAAGAGACTAATAGGCGTAGCTATAAAAATTAAAGACACAACAGTTAATATGAAAAACGAACTTAATCAATACTCAAAAAAGATGAAAGAGGCAAAAGATACGATAGAAGAGTTAAAATTAAAACTAAATAAAGCAAAAACAAATATGATAACTGATTCACTAACAGAAATATACAATAGAAGAGGACTGTTTCATTTTATGAAAATTGAAATAGAAAGAACAATCAGGTACGGTCAGCCATTTTCTATAATAATGGCGGATTTAGACCATTTTAGCAATGTAAATAATAGTTATGGACACCTTGTCGGTGATATAGTATTGAAAAAATTCTGCTCAACATCCAGACTTATTATAAGAAAAATTGATATTTTAGCAAGGTATGGGGGGGAAGAGTTTATTGTTATACTGCCAAATTCAGAAATAGACAATGCTTATACGGTTGCGGAAAAGATAAGAAATGCCATATCGAAGCTAAAATTCCAATATAAAGATAAGGTCTTTAGCATAACATCAAGTTTTGGAGTTGCTCAATTTAGAAAAGGAGATTCAGTTGAATCCCTAATTGAGAGGGCTGACAAAGCTCTCTATAAGGCAAAAGAAAAAAGAAATTGTACAGTTAAGGAGAGTTGACAGTGTTTGAATCAAGAATAAAGAGGTTGAGAGAGAAGATTGAAGAGACAAGATCGGAAGCTGCTGTTATATTTTCATCGGAGGACATATGTTATTTTACAGGTTTAAGGGATATAGAAGGTGTGTTAATTATAACCCTGGAAAACAAACGCTTATTTGTAAGTCCGCTTTATGAGCAGGAAGCAAAAAGCTCATTGGGTAGTGATGCATATATATCCAGAAATGGTATAAAGGATGTTGTAGACTACCTAAAAAAAGAGGATATACACTATGTAGGTCTGGATTTTTTAAATTCAAGGCTGCAGCATTATAGGGATTTAGCCGAATTTGAAATATTAGATTTTACAAATCAGACGAAATTTTTGAGAATGATTAAGGATAAAAATGAAATAAACAGCATAAAAAGGGCTGCTTTCGCTGCAAGAAATGCATTTATGAAGGTTTATCCCTACATAAAAATAGGAATGAGTGAGAAAGAGATTGCAGATGAATTGACATATCAAATCAGAAAAGCCGGCGCTCAGAGAGAGTCATTTGAAACTATAGTAGCCTCCGGTGTTAATGCTGCGTCGCCTCACCATATACCTACAAATAAAAAAATAAAAGATGGTGAATTTCTTGTAATAGACTTTGGCGCACATGTTGACGGCTACAACTCAGATAATACATTTACATTCTTGATGGGTAAAAAAGATGACGATAAAAAGAAGTTGTTCAACGCGGTTTTCTATGCACAGCTGTTTGCTACTGAAATGATATCTCCAAACAAAACAAAGATTAGTGAAATAGAAAAAAGGGCAAGAAAAGAGCTGGATAAATATGGGCTTGATAAGTATTTTATACACTCACTTGGGCATGGTGTGGGTTTGGAGGTACATGAATTTCCTTTTGTTAACCTAAAAAATGATATGATAGTGCAGCCAAATATGGTTTTTACAATAGAACCCGGTATATATATACCTAACGAATTGGGAATCAGACTTGAAAATATGATATTGGTCAAGGAAAACGATGTGGAAGTTATAGCGTTTACACCACTTATGGAGGCTTTGTAAAATTATTTTATGCAATTTAAATAAAAAGCTTGACTTACATCCTGTGTAATGATATAAGGTTACATCTTCGGTGGCTATGCTATATAGTTTAAGAAGAAGCTAAGCTTGCTATTTAGCGAGATAGCAATAGATTTTTTGTTGAGGTGTGTTTTTATGGTTAAGACGCTTTATGTGGGTAATCTACCCTATTCTACATCAGAGGATGATCTTAAGAATATGTTTAATGAGTTCGGCGAAGTAAGTTCCAGCAAAATTATTTCTGACAGAGAAACTGGCAGATCAAGGGGCTTTGGATTTGTAGAGATAGAATCAGACGGAGCTCAAAAAGCAATTGATGCTTTGGATGGGAAAGAGTTCGGTGGACGTAGTTTAAGAGTTAACGAGGCAAGAGAAAGAAAACCAAGAAGATTCTAAAAAACTATAAAAGGGTGAGTCTTTTATATTGACTCACCCTTTTTATATACCCTTTTATTTCATTTATATTTTTTTTACTTTTAGCTTTTTTAATATTTTAATTTTTATCTTTAAATTATATTTCTGCAATCTGCAAATTAATAATGTATTATGAGACTACTGCAGAAGTGATGAAATAATGCTATACAATTTCTTATCAAATTCTCTCAACTCAGAATGAA